>CAVBOS010000004.1:0-27465 GCA_963597005.1 Lachnospiraceae bacterium | reverse complement strand
TTTTTAAATCTTTTGGCTTTCTTGACTCGCCACTCTTTCGAACAGCTTGTCTATTGTATCAAATCTCTTTCAGTTTGTCAAGGGCTTTTTTGAAAGTCTTTAAAACTGCTTGATTTGATATTGTTTCGCTCTCGGCTAAATCATCACTGTTTACCGAGTGCCTTGCTATAATATCAAACCAAGCCGTCAAAGTCAACAACTTTTTTGCTTGTTTTTGTATTTATCTCACAAACCACAATCTGTTGTACTACAAATATCACAAGACACTATTTTTGTAGTATCTTACAAGTCTTTAACTCTCTCTTTGTCTATTTTATCTAAGCTTTGTTTGTTTACTATGGATCTAAGGCTCTTTGTGTACTCGAAGTTATTACACTCTTTCTCTCCGTAGCTTAACTGCAAATCATATTCCAGCGGCAGCCATGTGCTTATATCAGATACATTATGCTGATCAAGCGCTTCTATTTTATCGAGCGCCTTTGCAAGCCTTCCCTCCGCGGTACTTTGATCCTCAAACTCATCAAATAGTGCTTTTAGATTTTTACCTGTCTCCTCAGGCAAGCTTGCAAATAATCCGTTTATCTTCTCTCTTTCCGTTGCTTCATCTTCCTTGGTTTTGTTAAATGTAGGAATATCTCCCGTTATCGCTTCTCCCAAATCGTGTATGAGACATATTTTGATTAACTTGTCGGTATCTATCCCTTCTATCTCTTCAACGACAAGCATAGCCATTACGGCAAGTCTCCACGAATGCTCAGCCACACTCTCCTGTCTGCCCGACTGAAGCCAGCAGTGCCTTGGCGAGTCCTTGAGAACCTGAAGTGTTTTCATAAAATCAATCAATTCCTGTGGTTTCATTCTATTCTCCTTGTTAATATAAGATAATTCACTTAATAATACTAAGCTCTTTATGAATATTCAAGCTTTCTATATTGCATTTTATCTTATTTGTGGTAAAATTCTGTTAAATGCTTTAACTAATTAAAGTAAAGGAATATTTTTATGGACATTACGCACGCAAATACTATAGTAATAAAGGTAGGCACATCAACTCTAACCTACCCAAACGGTAAGCTGAACCTCAGGGGAATGGCTTCGCTTTGTAAAACAATCAGCGATCTTCAAAATTCAGGCAAGAAAATAATCCTTGTCTCATCAGGCGCAATCGGCGTCGGAATGGGAAAGCTTGACCTAAAGGAGCGACCTCACGACAACGCTAAAAAACAGGCACTCGCCGCAATCGGTCAGTGCGAGCTTATGTTTATGTATGATAAGCTTTTCGGAGAATATGACCGCAAGGTGGCACAGGTTCTTCTCACTAAGGACGACACATCCAATTCTATAAGAAGACACAATGCGTCAAACACATTCTCGGAATTGCTCCAACTGGACATCATTCCTATCGTAAATGAGAACGATACAGTTGCAACCGATGAGCTCGAAGGCGTCAAAATCGGTGATAACGATACGCTTTCTGCAATTGTTGCGGAGTTGGTCGGTGCAGATGCACTCATCATACTCACGGACATTGACGGAATGTATGACGGAAATCCGAAAAACAATCCGAACGCCATGAGGATACCTTATATAAGAGAGATAACTCCTGAAATCGAAGCCTTGGCGGGCGGCTCGGGAACCTCACTCGGAACGGGCGGAATGGCTACAAAGGTCAGCGCCGCAAAAATCGCAACAGGTGCGGGCGTTGTGACCGCAATTATTTCAAGCGACAAATCAGATAATCTATATGACTTGCTCGAGGGAAAAGACATCGGCACGATTTTTGCAGTGCCGTGGAAATGCCCTAAGCAGAACGGAGAATAATATGAGTGACAATCTCACAACCGCAACATTCGATATAAGTGAAGAAATGCTCGAGATGGGAAAATGTGCAAAAAAAGCCGCAAAGAAGCTTAATGAGCTGAGTTCTTTGCGAAACGATGCTCTCTCGGCAATGAGCACGGCTCTTCTCTTTAATAAAGAAGAAATTTTGAAAGCAAATGCCGAAGATATAGCTTTGGCAAAGAAAAACGGCATGAGCGATGCCATGATAGACCGCCTCACACTCACAGAGCAGAGAATCTCCTCCATGTCGGCAGGAATTATGGCAGTTATCGCATCGGGAGAGCCGCTGGGAAAAATCCTTGACGGAAAAACTCTTCCCAACGGACTAAAATACGAAATAATTACAGTGCCGCTCGGCGTCATCGGAATAATTTTCGAGGCAAGACCGAATGTCACGAGTGATGCCGCCGCTCTTTGCCTAAAAGCTGGCTCGGCTTGCATTCTGCGTGGCGGAAAAGAAGCCTTCAACTCGAACAACGCTATTGTAAATGTACTGAGAAAAGCCGTTTCATCCGTAGGACTTGACGAAAACAGCATTCAGCTTGTTCAGAACACCTCAAGAGAATCGGCAACAGAAATGATGCACCTCAAGGGTTATCTCGATGTCCTCATTCCAAGAGGCGGCAAGGGACTCATTCGCTCCGTTGTCGAGAATTCTAAAGTACCCGTTATCGAAACAGGCGCAGGCAATTGTCACATTTATGTTGACGCCGACGCTGATATCGATATGGCAAGAGATATAGTGTTCAACGCAAAAACCTCACGTCCGTCCGTCTGCAATGCCGCAGAGAAGCTTATAATTCATAAGGATATCTACAAAGAGGCTCTTCCCGTTATCGCAGAAAAGCTCATGGAGAAAAATGTTGAAATCCGAGGTGATGAGCGAGTTTGCGAATCACTCGGAAGCAAAGCCAAGGCGGCAACGGAAGAAGATTGGTCAACGGAATATAACGACTACATAATGTCGGTTAAAATTGTCGATTCGATTGAGGAAGCTGTCGACCACATCGAGCGTTACTCCACAAAGCACAGCGAAGCTATCATCACAAAGAACATCGCAAGCGCTGATTACTTTACAAAAAATATTGATTCAGCCTGCGTCTATGTCAACGCCTCCACACGTTTTACGGACGGCGGAGAAATGGGACTCGGTGCCGAAATCGGTATTTCTACACAAAAATTACACGCAAGAGGCCCCATGGGTCTCGAGCAAATCGTTTCCTACAAATATATCATCCACGGAAACGGTCAAATCAGATAACAGTAAGGAGAGATTATCATGATTAAAATTTACGGTATGCCAAGTTGCCCCGATTGTTCCTATCTTCACGACCAGATTGAGGGCAAAGAGGATAAGTATGAATATGTTGACATAGGCTCCCATGTCTTAAAGCTCAAGGAGTTCTTAAAGCTCAGAGACAACAGCCCCGTTTTCGATGAGGCAAAAGAAAAGGGCTACGCCGGTATTCCATGTTTCCTCTTCGAGGACGGCAGCGTTTCACTCACAGCCGAGGATGCAGGTCTTAAGTCAAGACCGATGACAGACGACGCTCCCGCTTGCTCCATCGCAGACCACTTAGCGGGCAAAAAGGGCTGCTGATATATGAATTCAAAAACCACACAAATCACAAGGATTGAGAATATAACCCAGAATTCACCTGACGAAATCAAAACCGCATTCACCGCTATAAATAACGAAGCCTTCCCGAAAAACGAGCGTTGCCCGTTAGAAAGATTTTTTGAGCTTAAAGAAATGGGGCTTGACGTTGACATACTCGGATTATTCGATAAAGATGAGCTACTCGGCTTTTTTGTTGCGATGAAAAAAGGGATCTGCGCCTACGCATGGTTCTTTGCGATTAGAAGCGATCTTCGTTCTCAGGGACTGGGCACAAAGGCACTGAGCCTGATTTTCGATAGGTACAAGGACTATCAAATCGTTCTCGACTTTGAAGCCTTGGACGAATCCGCCCCAAACAACGAACAGCGAATTCACCGAAAGAATTTCTACCTCAGAAACGGCTTCAAGGAAACAGGATATTTCCAGTACTACTGCGAAACCGAATTTGAGATTGTATGCTCTGATAACAAGCTCGATGCCAATTCCTACGAATTTCTGAAAAACGAGTACGAAAAATTACTTGACGAGCTCAGAAAAGCCGTTCCGATGTTTCACCCAAAGCTTTACAGAAAGGATAAATAATCCCCCATGAAAACAGGTTCTAAAAAACATTCGGAGCTTATGCGAACTATTAAGTTCACGCTTTTCTCCGTCAGTGCGGGAGTGATTGAAATTGTCGTTTTCACCCTCCTCACTCAGTTCACGTCGCTTGGATATTGGTTTCGTTATCTTGCGGCACTCATCCTCTCGATACTCTGGAATTTCACCCTGAACCGAAATTTTACGTTTCACTCGGCAAGCAACGTTCCCGTTGCCATGCTTAAGGTTGCCGCATATTACTGCGTGTTCACTCCGCTCACCACAATAGGTGGAAATTACCTTGCGGAAACACTTCTCTGGAATTCCTATCTCGTGACGGTGATAAATATGCTGCTCAATTTCACGACAGAATATCTCTACGACAGATTTGTCGTTTTCAGAAAATCAATCGACACGAAATAATTTTACAAAAAGCAAAGCTCGGATTGTCATTAAGACAGTCCGAGCTGTTTTTGTTGTATCTTTACTTTTCGCCGTTTCTCTTGGCAAGCTCCGCCGCAATCTCTGCGTTCTTTTCTTCTGTAAGCTTATATCTCTTTCTGAAGAAGAGAAGCGCCGCAAAGAATCCGAAAATCGGAATAACTATCATAATTATGCGAAGTCCCAGAATAGTTGACGGTGACTGAACAGCCGCCTCGGTGTCAAGCCCGATTATATCAATGCCTACT
Source organism: Lachnospiraceae bacterium (assembly GCA_963597005.1). Classification (GTDB taxonomy): domain Bacteria; phylum Bacillota; class Clostridia; order Oscillospirales; family Acutalibacteraceae; genus SIG603. The sequence continues at coordinate 22,734 of CAVBOS010000004.1, read as the reverse complement.
CCTGCAATGAGAACAGAGAAAGCACTTGCAAGCTTAACGACAAAGGTCTGCATGGAGAAAATAACGCTCTCGTTTCTCTTTCCGTTCTTCCATTCGCCGTAGTCTACTGTGTCGGCAAGGAATATTGTAGTGAGAACCGTGGCAAGGCCGAAGCCGATATAGATGATGAATGCGCTAAGGCTAAGAAGTGCAACATTTGTAATCGAGAATGTTCCGAGCAAGAAAAGGAAGATGTAGCCGAAAATCGTGATGCAAATCGCACCGCTTAAAATCGACTTGCTCGACCATTTCTTTCTTAAAATCGGCAAGCTTACCATTGAGAGAACCTGACCGATTCCGCCGATAACACCGAATACGGAATAAAGGTCTGAGTTTCCTATATCATACTTAAAGAAGTAAAGTGCAAGCTGAGTTGTAATGTAGAGTGAAGCATTGAAAAGAATAATGCTCACAACAACTATCATAGCCTGATCGTTTGAAAAAAGAGACCTGAACATCTCACCGACAGACGGTGTGTCCTGCTTGATAACTCTTCTCTCCTTGACGCCGAAGAATGTGACAAGCTCGGTGATGATAAATATTCCGGCAATGACTGCGGCTAAGAATCTGAAGCCAGCTCTTTCGCTTCCGCCTATTCTCGTTACGATAAGCATGGTTGTGACCGTTGGAATAGCATAGCCGACAGATGAAGCCGTTCTTCCGATAACGGAGAGGTTTTCTCTGTCCGTGCCCGTCTTGGTAATAGCTGGAATCATACTCCAGAACGGAATATCCATAATTGTGTAAGTCATGCCCCAGAGGAAATATGCGACAGTCGCCCAAATCAGAAGAGATGAACCCTTGTAGCTCTCGGGGACGGAGAACATTGCAAAAAGAACAAGTGAGTTCGTCACTGTACCCGTAAGTATCCACGGGCGGAACTTTCCGATTTTTGTGTGAGTTTTCTCGACAACTATTCCCATCATCGGGTCATTGAAAGCGTCAAAAACTCTTGCCGCCATCATCATAACGCCCGTAAATGTACCGCTTATACCAAGAACCGTGTTGTAGTAATAAAGAATAAATCCCGACACGAGTGAGTATACCATATCCTTACCCACTGCGCCGACTGCGTAACTCATCTTATCCTTGACGCTGAGTCCGCCACTTGTGTTTGCCATTTTAATAATCCTACCTTATTTTAGAAAATTGTGTACCTAAATTATAACACAATACCGCCGAAATACAATCGGCGGTATCAAAAAGTTAATATCCGATTAAATTTTGTGCATTAGCCGTAAGCTATTGCGTTAAGAACCTGAGAAGCGACACCGCCTGCAACAGAATAACCCGAGCCGCCGTTCGCAACACAAACAACAAATGCATAAGGATAATCCGTGTTTGAAGAAAATCCGGTTATCCAAGCGTTTGGCTCCTTGCCCTCGCCGACCTCGGCAGTACCTGTCTTTGCGCAAACCTCCCAGCCTGACGGGAACATATCGTCACCGTAATAGTTCTGAACCGTGTATCTCATAAGATCCTTCAATGCGCTTGCCGTGGACTCACTCATTATCTGAGTGTTCGAGGAAAGTGCGTCAAACACGCTTGCGTTTGTTACATACGGCTCTGCATAGCTGCCACCGTTTGCGATTGCGCCCATAACGGTCAGATACTGCATGGGGTTGACAAGAACGGTGTACTGTCCGATTCCAGCCCAGCCGATATCAGAATCTTTCGTGCTCTCCGTAAGGTTAATGCTCGAATCTCCCGTTGTGAAATTGGAGAAATCGAGGCTCTTGTTAAATCCCAGCTCCTCTGCCGTTTCCATAAGCTTCTCATAGCCAAGGTCAACCGCAAGCTGTGAAAAATAGGAGTTACAGGAATACATCATTGCCTGATATATATTTATTTCTCCGTGATAATCAAGACAGGTAACGGCGTCATCACCGAAATAGGTTGTCTGATTGCAATAATATGTTCTCGAATCCCAATCGGAAAGATTCTCAATAGCACAAGCCGCCGTGACTATCTTGAAAATAGAACCGGGGGTGTAGCTTGAAGAAACCGTATTATCAACGAAAACACCTTCGTAAGCGTCGTTATCGAGAAGATCATCAGGAACCGCACCCGGATCATATCCCGGAGCTGAAACCTTGCAGATAATCTCTCCTGTTTTATAGTTATATACAAGCACTGCGCCGTCATTTCCGCCGAGTGCATTGTATGCAGTGGCACAAACGCTTGCGTCAACCGTCAAGGTCATATCATTAAGACCAAGCTGCTGAAGCGGCGTGCGGTTAAGTCCCGTGAAAACATTGTAGCCGACAAGCTTACTTCTCAAAAGCGATTGAACACTCGTTCCGATGTAGCCCGAGCTGTCGCCGACCGTGTGAAGTAATGACATTCTCACGCTTTGATCGTCATTATAAATTCTCTCGCCGTTCGTGGTTGTTGCCAAAAGAACGCCGTTTCTGTCGTAAATGTTGCCTGTTACCGCCGTGGCATCGTCGGCATAAATGTGACCGTTATACGCCTGAGTTACCCAGTCCGAGCCGTGCATTGCAATGTTGAAGCAAAGGTAACAAAAGCCGCCAATAAAACCGATTAAAAGAATGTAGAGTACTACCGATCTTCTTCCAACCGTCCTCATCTGACCACTCCTTTCACATTTTTATCTAAACTTCTTATCATATTAGTTATCTGTATCTTCTGCCGTTTCTTCCGTTGTCTGAATCCGAATAAATTTCGTTATCGTCCTCGGCATAGTGTCTGCCGGGGTCAGAACGGCTGTCCTCATAACCGACATAATCCTTCGGATCGTAGTAGGAACGATTTTCGTCCGTGTCTACCTCTTGTGTAAAGCTCTGCTCGTCCTCAAATTCATCGAAGCCCTCATATGGGTTTCTTCCTCGAACTCCGCGCATAAAGGCTTCCTCGTTGATATGCGGCTCATCGTCATACTCGTCGTATCCGCCGTAATTATTGTAAGAGTTATAATCGTTGTAGTTGTTGTAGTCGTTATATCCGCTATCACGGTTATTTCTGTAATTCTTATCTTTGATATAACTCTCACGGTCGCTTTCGTAGTAATCCTCGCCGTTCTTTCTGGCAAGAACCTTAGCACGCTTTTCCTCACGGATTTCAGCCTTAATCTGCTTTTTCTCCCTGTGGTTGGCACGCTTTGCGCCGTAGGTTCTCTCGTCACTCGCCTTGATAAGTGCGAGCATTCCCCAAACGGACATCATACTCGAACCACCCGAGCTGATGAACGGAAGCGTAACGCCCGTCATCGGCAAAACATCTGTCGTGCCGAAGACATTTAAGCACATCTGGAAAACGAGTATACCAGCCGCCGCAGATGAGCAAATCGAATAGAGAGTCGAGCGGCTTCTTGAAACGTCACTTCTTGTGTACATGATGAGAAGTGCGATAGCAAAAAGCACCGTGAAGCTCATGAGCATTCCCTGTTCCTCGGAAAGCATAGCAAAAACAAGGTCGGAATCGCCCGCAGCTACAAAGTGCAGATAGCCTCTTCCGAGACCCATTCCGAACAGACCACCGCTTGCAATATAAGTGAGTGCTCTCGTCTGCTGATAGCCGAGGGAATCATTGATGTGACTCCAAACATGAAGCCAGCCTGCAAAACGCTGGGCAACATACGGCTTAAAGGATATTATCATGACAACGCCGAGCACGGCAACCGCAAGAATAAGTGCGATTGTACGAATAGAACCCGAGCGCATGAATGCGATGACAAGGAAGCCCGCAAAAAATATGCAAGCCGTACCGAAATCTCGCATGATGAAAAGACATCCAAGACATGCACCGCCAAAGACGATGAACTCCGTGATGTTCTTCTTTGTCTGCAAGTGGTCAAGTGTACTTGCTCCGACAACGATGAAAATAATCTTGATAAGCTCAGAAGGCTGAATGCTTATCGGGCCGATAAAAATCCAGTTTTTCGAGCCGTTGAGCTCAGTTCCGAGAACAAGGTTGATTGCGAAGAGAAGCAGTGCTCCGCCAGCTAACCACAGACGGTATTTTGTCACTCGGTCGCTGTCCTCAAGGAAAATGAGAAGTGCCGAGAAAAGCACGATACCGATAATCATTGCGATTATCTGCGTGAGAACGCCGTCGGCATCCTCGCCCGTCAAAAGCATTATTCCTATGCTTGAAAGAAGAAGTCCCACCGTCTCAAGCTCAAAAGTCGAGCGGTGAAGCATTCTCGTGCTGAAGAAATAAAATACCCAAGTGAGAAGGAACAGCGCCACAAATGATGTGAGCGGCGCAAAGGTGATTTCTCCCGTTCCGAACATAAGCTGAATAGTGAGAGAAATCTGCACCAAGGTGACCATAAAGAGAAGTGATGTCGGCGAAGCTGCTGTTTTCATAAAGCCCGTGAACATCTTTCTTCTCTGCTTTGCGGGAATATCGCTCTTGTCAAGCTCAAGCTCTGTTGTGCCTATCCTTATGACATCTCCAAGAGCGACAAGCTTTCTTCCCTCGATTTTCTCGCCGTTTACATAGGTTCCCGCTTTAGACTCCGAGTCGCAGACAAACCAACCCTCGTCTCTTCTGAGAAGAACGCAGTGGTCTCGGCTTATGCTCTGGTCGGGAATGAAAATATCGCAGGTTCTCGCTCTTCCGATTGAGTTCTCCCAATAGAGAATCGGGAATTTTCTGCCCGTTGATATTTCCGTGAGCATGAGCACAGGGTCATATCGTCTGAGCCCTTTTTTGAAGCTGGTGTAGCATCGCCAAACAATCAAGAGTGCTATAAGCGGAGTAACCACTCTCAGGGCGAGCATTACATACTGCATGTATGAGCTGCTCACCAGCCTGGTAACATATTCCATATTTTTCGTCCTAACGTCTTATTTGATTTCTGAAATTTCTCCGAGCTTCTTGTAGATAGAATTCGCCGGAATGAAGCCTCTTACCATAGAAAGCGGATATACTCTTGAGCCTCTTCCGATAACGGTGCCCGGGTTCATTACGGTGTTGCAACCAATCTCAACATTATCGCCGAGCATTGCGCCGAACTTTCTCATGCCTGTCTCAACCTTTTCTTCGCCGCATTTGATTGTGACGTTGGTCTTGTCTTGCTTGACATTCGAGGTAATCGAGCCCGCACCCATGTGGGACTTAAATCCGAGAACGGAATCGCCGACATAGTTGTAGTGCGGAACCTGAACATTGTCGAAAATAATTACATTTTTAAGCTCTGTGGAGTTTCCGACAACGCAGTTATCGCCTACAAGAGCGTTTCCTCTGATGAAAGCACCCGGTCTTACCTCTGTTTTATGACCGATGATGCACGGGCCAGCAATGTAATTATTAGGATAAATCTTTGCGTCCTTTGCAATCCAGACATTTTCGCCGTGCTTTTCGTATTCGTCGGCTGAAAGCTGTGCGCCGACTTCGAGAATGAAAGCGCCGATTTCGGGGAGAACCTCCCAAGGATACTCGTGCTTTTCGAGCAAAGCTTTTGCCTTTGTATGACTTAGGTCATACATTGCCGATATTTTCATATTTTCCTTCATATCTCAATTCTCCTTAAATAATAGATTTACATAAAAATACAGACTAATCTTAACACCAAGGGGCTTTTTATTCAAGCAAAGCTTTTGTTAACTTTACATTGCCACAGTTTTTGAGCACAAGAAAAAGCGGCTGAAAGGTCAAAAAACACCTCTCAGCCTTGTTTAATTTGCCAAATTTTCAGTGAACCTGAACCACTGTCAGCCAGTAAACAATCCATACGATTATTCCGCCAAGCGCACCGATTATCGAGACCGCAAGTCCGATTTTCGCTTGCTTCTCCTCTGTTTCGGTTCTGTCCATAAGATGCTTCTGAAGTGTTCTGAGCGCAAAGTAAATGCCGAGTGCACTCACCAAAACTCCGAGAAAGTCGAAGCTTTGCGTAAAAACAAAAAGTATCGTGAAAATTATTCCGACTATTCCTAAAATTATCGAGCCTAATGCCATTTTATCTTCCTACCTAAAAATCAGTTTTAATCAGAGCAAAAGTAACATCTTCACCTTGATTTAAAATTACTTTGATTATAAATTAGCCTTGATACAAAGTCAAGCAAGGCAAAAAAGGCAGCCCGTCGGACTGCCTCAATCGTCTTTAGTAACAAAAGCATCGAATAATTACTTAATCGGAACAATCTTGTCCTTGCCGCCCATGTACATTCTAAGCGGCTCGGGAATCTTAACGGAACCGTCCTCGCAGAGGTTGTTCTCGAGGAATGCGATGAGCATTCTCGGAGGTGCGACAACAGTGTTGTTGAGTGTGTGAGCAAGATACTTCTTGCCGTCAGCACCCTTAACCTTGATGTTAAGTCTTCTTGCCTGAGCGTCACCGAGATTTGAGCAAGAGCCTACCTCGAAGTACTTCTTCTGTCTCGGAGACCATGCTTCAACGTCGCAGGACTTAACCTTGAGGTCAGCAAGGTCACCTGAGCAGCACTCAAGCTGTCTTACGGGGATATCCATGCTTCTGAAAAGATCAACTGTGTTCTTCCAGAGCTTTTCATACCACATCTTGGATTCTTCCGGCTTGCAGATAACTATCATTTCCTGCTTCTCGAACTGATGAATTCTATAAACGCCTCTCTCCTCGATGCCGTGTGCGCCCTTCTCCTTACGGAAGCACGGAGAATAAGAGGTGAGAGTCTTGGGGAGCTTCTCCTCAGGAGTCTCGGAATCGATGAACTTACCAATCATAGAGTGCTCGCTTGTACCGATAAGATAGAGGTCTTCGCCCTCAATCTTGTACATCATAGCGTCCATCTCGGCAAAAGACATAACGCCCTCAACAACTCTTCTTCTGATCATGAAAGGCGGTACGCAGTATGTGAAGCCTCTGTCAATCATGAAATCTCTTGCATAAGAGATAACTGCGCTGTGAAGTCTTGCAATGTCGCCCTGGAGATAGTAGAAACCATTACCTGCTACATCTCTTGCGGCGTCAAGGTCAATACCCTCGAATCTGTCCATAATATCTGTGTGATAAGGAATCTCGAAATCAGGAACGAACGGCTCACCGAAACGCTCTACCTCAACGTTCTCGCTGTCGTCCTTACCGATCGGAACAGACGGGTCAATGATGTTCGGAATGACCATCATAATCTCCTTAACCTTGCCCTCAAGCTCGGTCTGGAGTGCCTCGGCAGCTGCGAGCTCATCGCCCTGAGCCTTAACCTGAGCCTTGACCTCTTCAGCCTCAGCCTTCTTGCCCTCCTTCATAAGTCCGCCAATCTGCTTGGAAAGGCTGTTTCTTGACTGTCTTAAGTTATCGGCTTTCTGCTGAGCCTCTCTTCTCTGCTTGTCAAGCTCGATTACCTCATCGACAAGCGGAAGCTTCTTATCCTGAAACTTGTTGCGGATGTTCTGCTTAACAATCTCGGGATTTTCTCTTAAAAACTTGATATCTAACATGATTACCTCCGAATTCGTTTTTACGAAATATTTTTTTACAATAAAAAAGGACCATTCTCCTCTAATAATTCCTAAAGAATTATGGGACGAAATGATCCGCGTTGCCACCCATATTGGAAAATAAATTTTCCCACTCGAGTATTAAATTGAGGCTCAGAAAACGGAACACCTGCTTCAGCCGCCGACTTGCACCGAACGCCGACTCTCTTAAGACCCACACAGGCTTATTTTTCTTCACAGCCACAAATGCATACATGCTCTTTTTTGCACATCTGCATTTAGATTATAACAAAAACTGTCAAAAAAGCAAGTGCTTTTTCATCTCTCAAGCTCTCTTGCCTTTTCTTCGTCTTTTTTTACATAAACACCATTTCTGTAAAACTTAGCCAAAAGCCTTTTTGCCTCGGGATAGCCCATTTCTGCAGATTTTCTTATCGGCTCAAGTGCCTTAACGCCGTTTTGAACTCCGCATCTCACAAATATCTCATATCCCTCGTCATATAATTTTTTCGCAAGCTCTTGATTTTCCATAAGCCCTCCGATAACTTTTTCTGCCCTCAAAGCTTAAGCAAAATCGCAGAGTTCCTCACCTTTCACGACACGGAACATCTGCGACAGATTATTTTGAATAGATTGCATCATTTTTGGAAAGAAGATACACGCAGTACTGATTCATGCTGATTCCCTCTCTCTTTGAATGTTCTGCAAGGGAACGATGCAGACTTCGTGGGATTCTCAGCTTAAACTGTCCCGAATAATCCTCCAAGCTGTCTGGCTCATGAATTTCAATTCCGTCTTCTATGGCTGCTTCAAGCCACGCTTTCTTGGCATCCAAAGCGTTTGCTACAGCAGATTCTACTGTTTCTCCGCAAGAAATACAGCCCGGAAGCTCAGGAAAGGAAACCACAAATCCGCCCTCTTCTTTATCCTCTACAATTTCCATGCGATAATTCATTGCCAAATAATCATTAAGCATTTTCATCATTTGCCGCCTCACTTTCCACAATCTGCCTTACCATTTCTACATAAATCTTCTTGATTGGTTCATGCTTCGGTATCGTAATCGGCATACATCCCGATTTTCTGAAAAGTGTAATGACTGCTCCCGCCCTTCGGGGCATTAATAACATAGCCGTAACTTTCCAATACCTTGCGCAATTCATCAAATCTTAAATCTTTTGATAAAGAATATATTCTCGCTAACAGTTTATCCCATTTTGACACATAAAACACCCTCTTGTTATATTATATATGGTGTCGCATTTGGTGTCAAGAGAACATTTTAAATTAAAACAAAGTCCTCCGCTTTTTAGCAGAGGACTTTGCCGACCACGTTATAGTCTTTATCAATCATTATTCTGATAAAGATTTTTTATTCTTCTTTTTTTATAATCCTCTATTCTCTCGCTCACGATATCTTCCACATTTTTGTAACTTATTCTGTAAGCAAGCTTCTTTGCCGATTCAATCGGAAAATCATCCTCTTCCACCCACTCAGCGAGCACCGATGACAAAATTCTTCTGAAATAATCGTGTCTTGCGTAGGAAAGGAACGAACGGGAATCCGTCAGCATGCCGACAAACGAGCCGATATACGAAGTTTCAGCCATATTTTTGAGCATCTCTTCAATACCACGCTTGTGGTCGCAGAACCACCATGCCGCACCGGGCACAACCTCACGGAAGCTGCCGCAAATTGACGAAAGCTCAGCATTCATCTGGGGATTGAGAGTATAGATAATCGTTCTCGGAAGCTTATCCTTCATGCAAATCGTATCAAGATAATTTATAAGCGACTTTCCGCTCACAGCATCTGCTATGCAGTCTCCGCCGACATCTCTGCCACGCTCCTCATAAAGCTTAGTGTTCACATTTCTTGCAGCCGCCAAATGAAGCTGCATGGTGATATTCTTTTTCTTGTACTCACCTGCAAGGAAATTGAACATATATCCGATATAGATATCCTTTTCGGCGTCGGTTATTTTTTCTCCCTTGAGTGCTCTCCAGAAAACATCGCTCGCCTCTTCACGGGAATAGACCCTTGTCGGGAAGTCCTCGATTCCGACATCGGAGAAACTGCATCCCATATCACAAAAATCATCTATGCTCATTCTTATGACCATGCGAAGATTTTTCATAGAGTTTATGAGAACGCCGTTTCTGTCGCCGAATTTCTTGATATACTCCACGAAATCGGGAGACTGAATGTTAAGTAAATTATCGGGTCTGAAAGCAGGCACAACCACGGTGTTAAAAGTCTTGTCAGCCTTTAGCTTCACATGCCATTCGAGTGAATCTGCAGGGTCGTCCGTTGTGCAGATGTATTTGACATTTGACAATTCAATCAGCTTTCTGGGAGAAAGAGCTTTTTCCTCGATATATTTTGAAGCCACATCGTAAATCTCATCGGCAGTATCTGCGTTAAGCTGTGTTTCAATCCCAAAGTAACGGGAAAGCTCCATTTTACTCCAAGCATAAAGCGGATTTCCGCCGGCTGTCGACACAACCTCGGCGTACTTTTTGAATTTCTCTCGCCAGCTTTTGTTTCCCGTGATATACTCCTCGTCAACACCCGCCTGACGCATAACTCTCCACTTGTAGTGGTCGCCGCCGAGCCACATTTCGCCGATATTCGAGAAAACCTTGTCCTCGTAAATCTCTTTCGGACTCAAATGACAGTGATAGTCGAGTATTGGAAGCTCCTTTATGCTGTTGTAAATTTCCTCAGCCGTTTCGTTTTTCAGCAAATAATTTTCTTTCATTGTGTTTACCCTTGAACGATACAAAATGCCTTGCTTTTGTAATTACGCAATAATACTCATTCTGCTTTACTACAAAAACATTTGCAATGTGCATACCGTTTATAATCCATCCTTAGAAATGCAAACCGCCTTTATCAGCACATTTGCACTTAGATTATAATCCTTTTCACAGTGAATGAGTATGTATTTTTCTTACAAAAACAAGGCTTTTGATTTGTGCGATATGATAGCACAACAATATTACATATAGTGGTATTTAGCGGGCTTATCAGCTACCTTATCCATAAAGTCTTTTAATCGCTTGTCATAGGCCGCCTTTGCCGCCTCCAAAAATGCAGGCTCTGCGTCCTTCTCTCCGATAAGCTCCAAAAGATATTTGCAGAAATTCGGGTTGTTGGTGAGAATCGGGCCAACAAGGTAAGTGCCCATAAAATTATGGTCGTGCCAGCCCTCGCCCTTGGTATCGAGATTCATTCCCATTCCCTTTTTAATCTCAAAGAGATACGGAAAATCCTTGTCCTTTGGATAGCACTGGGTGAACTGCGTCTTAAATCCCATTATCTGCATATCGCCGAATGTGACAAGCTCCTCGCTGTTGTGGCGGTGATACATATCACGCTTTGCGTAATACGGATAAAGTCCGACCGCCTCGATTTTATGTCCCTCTCCGTCATCGATATATTCTCCGAGAACCTCGAGTGCATTACCTGTGAAAAGAAAAGCAAGACCGCCGTCGATTTTCTCTTTTATCTCTTTCTTGTACGGCTTTAGTCTGTCAATAACAAGCTGCTGGGTGTTCTCCGTCATGGGGCCCATGTAAACAAGGTTCATTTTTTCGGTCAAAAATTTAGGCTTGTCATTAAGCTTTGTGAAAACAAACTCCGCGTTCGGTAAAGTTTTCTGAAGATATCTTATATTTGCGCTGTCACCGAAAAGATTGCAAAACTCCGGAAACAGAACCTCTATTCTTGTATCAGCCATTGTTTGCCTCCTTCTCAGCCTTTTCAATCAGGTATTTTTCAGCGTCGTTTGAAAGTCCTATCGTGTAAACATCATAGAAAACTACGAAAGTATCGCACTTCTTCATGTCGGCTTTCTCGAGAACCTTCATGTTGTCCTCACAGTGAACTATCTTTTCCTCGGGAACTCCCGCAAGCAGAAGTCTCAGGTGAACATCCTCGTGTCTTGCGCCGCCAACCAAAATCTGCTTTATGCTGTCGTCATTCAAAAACTCAAAATCGGTATCGTAAAGCCACGCGGTATTCTCAACAGAGCTTGCCGCATCAAAGTGGTCGTCAAGATAGAGCACAACGCCCTTGTTTCCAGCCATATTCTTTGTGTTCTCCATGGCTCTCGAGCATGCAACGGGATTTTGACCCTTTGCCAAATGTCTGATAAAGGTCTTGCCGGCCGCTTTTTTCTCGGAAAGACGGGATTTATCTATCTGCTGTCCGTCAAAGGCTTTCTTGATTTCCTCGTTTGAAAGTCCATACTCGGAAAGTATCGCAATAGCCAAAATCTGGTTGTAAATATTAATCGGAAGAGGACTTAAAAGCTTCATGTCGACCTTTTCGCCCTTAATCTCCGTGTGCAAAATATTATTCTCGGTATCAGCCGCCAAAACTCTGTACTCGGGAGTCGGATTTTTATATCCGCACTTCTCGCAGTGGAATTTTCCTATGTGGTGATATCTCGTGAAATCATAGGTGAGCTCCGTGTGGCAATTCGGACAATAAGCACCGTCACGCACGATGTTGTGTGTTTCCTTGTCCTCGAAGGAAAGGCGGTCGATTCCGAAGTATACACGCTTGTTGTTTTTCTTCAGTGCCTGAGACTGTGGGTCGTCGGCATTGATAATCAGCTTTGTTTCATCTGGAATATTTTTCTCGAGAATACCGCAGATAAATTCCGTGTGAGCGTTTCTCTTGAACGAGTCTCTGAAAATATTCGTAATTGCAAGCACATCGGGCTTCATGTTGGGGAATACTCTAAGCGAACTTCTCTCGTCCACTTCGAACATGGCAAAGTCCTTCTTTGGCTTTCCGAAAAATGTCGAACCGGCAATAAGTGTGGAAGCAAGTCCCGTCGGAACATTCGAGCCCTCACGGTTGCAGATGAAATCCACGCCCTTTTTCTCGAGTATATCCTCGACCATGTTTGCGACGGTGGTCTTGCCGTTTGTTCCCGTCACGCAGAAAATTTTCTTCGGCTTCGGCATTCTGCCGATAAAATCGGAGCAGAGAATAATTGCCCACGAACCGGGCATACTTGTGCCCTTTCTTCCTATAAGCTTAAGAACCCCCGCCGTTCCCTTGGCGAACCACAAGGATCCGTAGTATCTCAAATTTCTTTTTCCTGCCATTATCATTTCTCCTTTATTGAATTTAGAGTTTTGGCTATGGCTAATCATAACACCAAATCGGCAAATTGGCAAATGCATTTGAACCAAAACAAAGGCGAAGGCACTTTTTGTGCCTTCGCCAATTGATTTATTTTGCTTTTAGCAGAACGGATTCTCTGTCTTGTAGAGCATGCCCTTTGGCTGGTTGAATGCAATGTCGCCGATTCCAAGGAACTTGAATACCTCGAAGAGTGTCTTTCCGCAGTGCTTGAATGCAACTGCACCGTGGTGCGGATATCTCTTCTGAACGAGTACGTGGCGATAGAATCTGCCCATCTCGGGAATTGCGAAAATTCCTATGCCGCCGAATGAGCGTGTTGCAACGGGAAGAACCTCGCCCTGTGCAATATATGCTCGAAGAACGCCCTCGCTGTCGCACTGAAGTCTGTAGAATGTGATGTCACTTGCCGCAATATCGCCCTCAAGAGTACCTCTTGTGAAGTCGGGCTCGCTTCCAGCCGGCTCAAGAAGTCTGTGCTGAATGAGCTGATACTTGACCGCTCTGTCCTCACACATCTTGCAGGACGGTGTGTTTCCGCAGTGGAAGCCCATAAATGTATCAGTAAGCTTGTAGTCAAACTTGCCCTTGATGTCCTCGTCGTAGATATACTGCGGAACAGAGTTGTTAATATCGAGAAGTGTAACTGTATCGCCCGAAGCACAAATTCCGATGTACTCGGAAAGTGCACCGTAAATATCAACCTCACAGGAAACAGGAATTCCCCTTGAAGCAAGGCGGCTGTTTACATAGCAAGGCTCAAATCCGAACTCGCTCGGGAATGCGGGCCAGCACTTGTCGGCAAATGCAACATACTTCTTTGCACCCTTGTGATTCTCTGCCCAGTCGAGAAGTGTGAGCTCAAACTGTGCCATTCTCTCGAGAAGCTCGGGATAGTACTTACCCTCACCCATTTCCTTAGCCATGTCCTCGCAAACTGCAGCGATTCTCTCATCGCCAGCGTGCTCACGGTAAGAAACAAGTAGGTCAAGCTCGCTGTTCTCCTCAATCTCGATTCCAAGCTCATAAAGTCCCTTGATGGGAGCGTTGCAAGCGAAGAAGTCCTGCGGGCGTGGGCCGAATGTGATAATCTTCAGATCCTTTAAGCCAAGTATGGTTCTTGCGATTGGCAAGAAGTCTGCGATCATATCAGCAATTTCCTCTGCCGTTCCGACAGGATACTCGGGGATATAGCCTTTCAAGTGTCTCATGCCGAGATTATATGAGCAGTTGAGCATTCCGCAGTAAGCGTCGCCTCTGCCGTTAATCATATCGCCGTCGCCCTCTGCCGCAGCGACGAACATGCACGGGCCGTCAAAGTACTTCGCAATGAGTGTTTCCGGGGTCTCGGGGCCGAAGTTTCCGAGGAAAACGACAAGAGCGTTTACTCCCTCGTTCTTAACCTCCTCCAGAGCCTTCTGCATATCCTTTTCGTTCTCGACAGTAGTTTTTGCCTCATAAATATCAAGTGATTTCTGTCCGCAAGCCTTCACAATGTTGGCTCTTCTTGTTTCGGACAAAGCAATCGGAAAGCAGTCACGGCTGACCGCAACAATTCCAAGCTTTACATTTGGTATATTCTGCATGAAAAATTCCTCCCTTTTAAAGTCTTCATCTAAGACTAATCATACAACTGAATGATACAATATATTTGTATCAAATTCAAGAAAGCAATATAAAAAAGTCCCTCATTAAGAAGGACTTTTTTGCTGTATCAGTTATCCGCTTTGAAGCATTCGTCAGATTGTGAGAATTTTAATTTTTCCGTCCTCTGCCGTTATGCTTACGCCGCTTAATTCGTCCTCACCGCGTGTGACGATTTCTGTCGTGATTGCATCCTCAACTTCACGGCGGATATTGTTGCGAAGATCTCTTGCACCGCTCTTTCCGCCAATGCTCTTCTCAGCGAGAAGTCTGTATGCCTCATCGGAGCAAGAAAGCTTGATGCCTCTCTCTGAAAGAGAATCGACATACTCGCTTATCATAAGCTTTGCTATCTTCTCGAAGTCGTTAACATCAAGCGGTCTGAACACGACAATCTCGTCGATACGGCTTAAGAATTCAGGTCTTAAGAACTCACGAAGTCCCTTCATTGCCTTGTCTCTTGAGATATCCTCTGCCGTGTTACCGAAGCCTAAAAGCGATTCCTTTGAGTTTGAACCCGCATTAGAAGTCATAACGATAACGGTGTTCTCGAAGTTTACCGTTCTGCCGTGTGCATCTGTAATTCTTCCCTCATCAAGAATCTGAAGAAGAATATTCATGACATCGGGGTGAGCCTTCTCAATCTCATCAAAAAGAAGAACGCTGTACGGTCTTCTTCTGACCTTCTCTGTGAGCTGACCCGCCTCGTCATAGCCGACATATCCCGGAGGCGAACCGACTATCTTGGAAACGGAGTGCTTCTCCATGTACTCGGACATATCAAGTCTTATGAGTGTTTCGGGAGAATCGAAGAGCTCGCTTGAAAGAACCTTGACAAGCTCCGTCTTTCCCGTACCCGTCGGGCCGACAAAGATGAAGGATGCGGGATGTCTTCTCGGAGAAATCTGAACCCTCGAACGTCTGATAGCGGCACTGATTGCCTTAACCGCATCGTCCTGACCGATAATCTTCTGTGAAAGTGCGTCCTCAAGGTGAGCAAGCTTTCCAAGCTCGGACTCCTGAACCTTTGAAGCCGGAATTCCTGTCCAAAGCTCGATGACGTGGGCTAAGTCAGCCTCGGTGACCTCAGCGTTGATTTTATCGGCGTCTATGTCATCAACCTTCTTCTGAAGTGTGGTGACGTTGTATTTCTGCTCAGAAATTGCCTCGTAGTCCTTTTCCTCGGCATTCTCAAGCTTTTCAAGCTTATCCTTGCCGCGGTTAAGCTCCTCAACGGCATTGTCGTACTCGACAAGATACTTATTGCGAAGTGAAGCGCATGTGCAAGCCTCGTCAAGAAGGTCAATTGCCTTATCGGGCAAGAATCTGTCGTTGATATATCTCTCAGAAAGAGTGACAACTCTTTTTGCAATCTTTTCGCTTACCTTAACTCTGTGGAAATTCTCGTAGTATCCCTTGATACCCATGATAACCTTAACCGCATCGTCAATCGACGGTTCGGCAACGGTAACAGGCTGGAATCTTCTCTCCAAAGCGGCGTCCTTCTCGATGTACTTTCTGTACTCGTTAAAGGTTGTCGCACCGATTACCTGAATTTCTCCACGGGAAAGCGCAGGCTTCATAATGTTTCCTGCCGACATATTTCCCTCGGCGTCGCCTGCGGAAACAAGTGAATGAACCTCATCGATAAAGAGAATTATGTTTCCGTCCTCTTTAACTTCGTCAATAAGGCTCTTGATCCTCTTCTCAAACTGTCCTCTGAACTGCGTGCCGGCTACAAGTGCCGTCATATCAAGAAGCTGAATTTCCTTGTTCTTTAATTTGCTCGGAACGTCTCCCCTCGCAATTCTGAGTGCAAGGCCCTCGGCAACAGCGGTTTTACCGACACCGGGTTCACCGATAAGGCACGGGTTATTCTTTGTTCTTCTCGAGAGAATCTGGATAACTCTTTCTGTCTCCTTCTCTCTTCCGATTATGTTATCAAGCTCGCCGTCTCTTGCTCTTCTCGTGAGATCCGTGCAGAAAAGCGGGATTGTCTTTCTCTTCTTCTGATTTTTGCTTGCTCTGTCAGTTTTCTTCGTCTTTTCCTCCGTCTTTTTACCGTCAGAATTCATTCCGAAAATCTGCTGAATCGGAAGCGACTGAGTTCCTCCCGGGAAGAAAGCATCAAGCGCATTCTCGTCACCATTCTCGATATCCTCAAAGATATTGCTCATTTCATCGCTCATCTCGTCAAGCTGATCGTCCGTAATGCCCATTCTGTCCATCATGGACTTTACAGGGCCTATGTTAAGCTCCTTTGCACATTTTATGCAATAGCCGACAGAATCCTGACCGTTCATGCTCTGTGACACGAAGACTACCGCAGGTCTCTGTTTGCATCTGCAGCACATTACCATATTTCTTCTCTTTCCTTTCCTTAATTTGAATATATTTAGATTAAGAAGTTAAAATCAATATTATAAAAATATCATATCATTAATTCAGACTTAATTTGTGAACAAATCTGAAATTTAATTGTTTGCCGAGGTTCCCTGTGGATTTACCTCTTTTTTTGCCTTCATTTCTTCCTTGAGGTTGATTGCGTCAGCCTCGTCGTTGCTGTCAAGCTTGGTCAAATAAACCTTGAGGTATCCGACTGCGGAATATGTCATCATGAGGGCAGTCAGGAACAAAAGGCAGTTAGATACCACATTGAATGTGTGTACGGGTACTGCGATTATCTCCATTAAGAAAATCACTCCGGCAGAAATATAGAACATGACCGTTGCTACCTTTCCGAACCAAAGCGAAGCGCCCGGCTTTCTCTTCTTGTGACCGATAAGATAAATTCCGCAGACGAGCATGGAGAGCTCTTTCACGAGGAAAAGTATCAAAAACGGGCAAATTGCGGGGAATCTTATCGCAAGACAAAGCGCAACCGTAACCTGAGTTATCTTATCCGCAAAAGGGTCGAGAATTTTTCCTATCTCGGTAATCTGATTAAATTTTCTGGCGATAAAGCCGTCAAGGCAATCGGATATTCCCGATAAAATAAGAAGTGCAATTGCCGGGTAAGTCTGTCCCTTTATGAAATAGTAGGCAAAGAACGGCACAATAACTATTCTTATCACAGACAATAAATTCGGAATTGTCAAATTCTTATTGATTGATTTATTTACAGACATTATTCACCTCAAATTCTCTAGTCAAAAATCCATTCAAAAGGATTTGCATCGGAAACAGTCTCATAGATTATTGAGCTGTCCACCGCCTGATTTACTTTTTCCTGCATGTTAGCCGACATCATCGGTCTGAAGAACTGCACCGCACCGAGCACAACCCAAATGACTACAGCTCCTGCAAGGAAACCGAACACTGCGCCGAAAATCGCATTAATCTGCTTGAGAACGGGAAGCTCAAAAAGTCCCGACAAAAGCTTCACAAGCACCTTTATGATAATCATCATAAGCATAAATATAACGATTATGCAGAAAACCTTGATTATTCCGATTAAGAACGGACTGATTGCGGTCTCAACCGCCGCAGCAGCGTTTTTAGAGCCGCTTTGAACCGCCTCACTGACGGTTTGCTCGGTGATTCCGTTCTCAGAAAGCCACCTGATAACAAATGTCGGAAGCGACGAAAAATAGCTTGTTGCGTCTCCCGAATTCACCGCCATTGCCGCATTTATCTTTGTGATTACGCTTTGACGGAAAAAGCTGTTATATACCGCCGAAGCCACCTTGCCGCCGACTGCCGCCGACACAAGAGCCGCCGCAATAGAGCCGACAAACTCCCCAAGCGAACGGATAATTCCGTTTTTCGCTCCGAATATAACAAAAAGTGCTATCACTACAACGATGATTATATCAAGTATATAATTCATTAAATAACCCCCTTTTTTCGTCTTCGTGTTATTCGTGTAATTTTCTTATTTATTCTGCCGAAACCGACTCCTCCGAGGATTCAGCTGTATCGGAAGACTGTGACTCCTCAGAAGAAACTGCCTCATCTCCCGTTTCACTTTCTTCCTCCAAGTCGGAAGAGGTTCCTTCCGATCTTTCGTCACTCGGCTCGTCGGTTGCGGCAGGTGTCTGCGTTTCCGACGGCGACTCTGTCGGCTCAGCCGTAGGCGCCTCAGTCGGCTCCTCGGTTGCCTTAGGCTCGGCTGGATCATCCAAGACAATCAGATGAATTTCCCTTCCGCCAAGCACATAAACATTGCCCGAGTGCTGTATCGCACACGCCTTAGAATCGCTTCCAGCATCACCTACGCCGACAAGCTCAAGCGAACTCTGGCTGTATTCGTAGACATTGCTTCCCGCAAGAACGGCAACCTGACTGCCGACTGCGGAAATCGAAACTATTCTCGATGAAAGGTCAAGTGTTTTCGGCTCGCCCGAGCCCGAGAAAACCAAAAGCGTGGAAGCTCCCGAATGAGCGTAGCCCGAAATCGAGAGATACGCCTTGTTGTCGGCAAAAGCGAGTGCCGTAAGCGATTTTCCCTCAAAGCTGTACTCGGTAAATGTGCCGTCACTTGTTCCAACCGCTATACCTTCATCACCGACAGCGTAAATGTTCTTTCCGCTCCAGTAAATCGAGGTGACGAAGTTGCCCGCAAAGACATACTGTGAAACGGGCTCTTCACTGTCAAAGCGAAGCACCACGATTCTCGTGTAAGCCTCACCGAGACTTGTGTAAACGCACGCCACGGCGCACATGTCGCCGCTGTCGTTAAAGCTCACCGCCGATGCGTAGTCTGACGAAAATTTATATGTGTACTGCAAATCTCCCTTTGCGGAATAAATTTGAAGCTGTGAGGAATAGTCCGTAGGAAATGAAGCCAGTGCGATTTTTCCCGATGAAGAAATATCTGCGGCTATAATCTTGTTGTCACTCTTGTATGAGGTTTTCTTTCCCGAGGAGCTTACTGTGCTGTAAGAAGTGCCGCCGCAATCGTAAATTACATATGTACCGCCGTTTTCTCTCACGGCAGGGGAAGAATACGAATGCGGAACGCTGAACTTCTGCTTGCCCGTCGAGTCCACGACAGTGAGCGCCGTGTTACTCAGAGTAACGATATTGCCGTCAACCGAGAAAAAGTCTCCCGAGCCGATATCGCTTCCCGTCAGACTTACGGGATAACCGTCTCCCGTGCCCGTGCCCATGAAAGCAACCTTTATTTTGCCGAGAACATCGCTTGCCGTCATTCCCGTACTTCTCATCATGTACACAAAGACGCCGATAAAAAGTGCCAAAACAAGCAGAATGATAAGCAAAACCTTTTTCTTTCCGTTTTTGTTCTCTTTGTAGACCGTGACAACCTCTGGCGAGGTATCCTCGTCTTCGGTCAAGAAACTATCGTCGTCGCTGTCATAGTAGCCCGAGCCGCTTCTCTCGCGGATAATAACCTCTTCGACCTTTTTTTCGTGTCTTAAATGTTTGCCTCTTGCCATTTTATCCTTCTTCTAATCAAATGATAGAGATGCTTTCAATCTCTTTTTTGTCGTAAAAAACACGGTTGAGATAAAGCCCGTACGGCTCGGCTGTCGGGCCTGCCGCCTTTCTGTCTCTTTTCTCGAGTATTCTCGGAATATCGTCTGGGACAAACTTTCTCTGCTGAACCCTCAATAAAGTTCCGAGCATTATTCTGACCATGTTGTAAAGAAAGCCGTCAGCCGCAACACTGAAAATTACCATGTCGCCCTCACGTCTGACACCTGCGTTATAAACCGTTCTTGTCATATCGCCGAGCTTTCTTGCGTCAAGCGTACAGAACGATGTGAAGTCGTGCATTCCTATGTAGTGCTTTGCCGCTTCATCCATAAGCTTTTCGTCAATCGGATACCAGTAGTGAAGTGCCCGTCCGTCAAGGAAGGGATTTCTCACCTCTTTGTTCCAGATGATATATTCGTATTCCTTACCTAAGCAAGAATATCTTGCATGGAAATCGTCTGCAACGGTTTCTACGGAAAGGCAAGCCATAAAGCTTGGGAAAAAGTGATTAAGCGCACTTCTGAGTCTTTCGTTTGTCACTGGAGTATCCACATGCATGCTTATGCAGAACACTCTCGCATGAACTCCCGCATCTGTTCTCGAGCAAGCCTTTATATCGGGGCATGCTCCGAGAATTTTTGCGATTGATTCCTGAAAGCACTGCTGAACAGTCAGGGCGTTATCCTGAATCTGCCAGCCGTGAAATCTCGATCCGTCGTATGATATTTTAATGAGTATATTTCTTTCCATTATCTGACTATTTTCGGCAAACTGATATTGAGCACCACAAAAACTGCCAGAAAAACAGCACAGCCGATAATGGTGAAAATATCCTCTTTCGAAATCTTGAGTATTTTCATCTTGGTTCTGCCCTCACCGCCCGTGTAGCAACGGGATTCCATTGCCGTGGCAAGGTCAAAGGCTCTTCTGAAAGCGGAAACAAAAAGCGGAATGAGAACAGGTATGAGCGCCTTGATTCTCTGCATTACTCCGCCGCTTTCCATGTCGGCGCCTCTTGCCTTCTGAGCAGACATGATTTTGTCGGTCTCCTCCAGAAGTGTGGGAACAAATCGAAGTGCAATGGTCATCATCATTGCAAACTCGTGAACGGGAACCTTAATCTTTGCAAGGGGCTTCAAAAGTCTTTCTATCGCATCCGTAAGCTGGGTGGGCGATGTTGTGAATGTGAGCACCGACGAAACAAAGATAAGTGCGATAATTCTCACAGCTATGAGCACCGAATTCATAATGCCGTTCATAGTTATTTTCAGCTTCCAAATCTGCAGAAGCGGCTCGCCCGTTCCGTAGAAAAGGTTGATGATCATAGTAAAGGCAACGATGAAAAGTATGGGCTTAAGCGACCTGATATAAGTCTTAGCCGGAACTTTTGACGCCACCATGGAAGCAACAACAGCCACATAAACAAGTGCTATGCAGGCAAAATTCTTACTGCAAAATGTGAGCACGATAAAATAAATCGTGAGAACTATCTTCAGTCTCGGGTCCATCCTGTGAATATAGGATTTCGCCGGGAAATACTGACCGAAGGTTATATCCTGAAGCATCAGCCGTTACCTCCCTTTTCGATATATTGCTTTAGTATGGGAACTAACTGCTCGAGAGCATCGTCTACCTTGAGTGTTCCTTCGTCAACGTCAAGTCCCATAGCCTTTAATTTCTGCATAATGTGAGTAATCTGCGGTATCTTAAGTCCCATTTCACGAAGCTTCTCTCCCTTTGAGAAAACCTCTCTTGTCGGCTCGAGATAAACCGCATCACCGCCGTTCATAACAAGAACTCTGTCGGCAACCTTTCCGATATCCTCCATGCTGTGAGAAACCAGCAAAATCGTGTTCTTTCTCACCGAGTGGTACTTCAATAGCTGATCGAGAAGATCGTCTCTTCCCATAGGGTCAAGTCCCGCCGCAGGCTCATCGAGGATGAGCACCTCAGGGTCCATTGCGACAACTCCCGCAATGGCGGCTCTTCTCTTCTCGCCACCCGAAAGCTCAAAAGGAGATTTCTCCCAGAGATTTTCCGGAAGTCCCGTGAATTCCAGCGCCTCCTTGGCTCTTTTTACGGCGTCCGCATCACTAAGACCCATGTTCTTGGGGCCGAAGCAAACATCCTTAAGCACCGTCTCTTCAAAAAGCTGATATTCGGGATACTGAAAAACCATACCGACCTTGAATCGGATTTTTCTTATCTCCTTAGGTTTAGCCCAAATATCCTCTCCGTCAAGCAGCACCTGACCGCCCGTCGGCTTGATGAGGCCGTTAAACATCTGAATGAGCGTTGATTTTCCGCTTCCCGTGTGACCGATAATGCCGAGAAATTCTCCGCTCTCTATCTTGATTGAAACATCGTCTACGGCGGTCTTCTCAAACGGAGTTCCTATTCCGTAGGTATAGGTGAGATTTTTAGTTTCTAATATTGACATGCCTTTTGTCTGTCCTTCTTAACTTTCTTTTCCTATAACTTTCGCAATGAGCCCGATACATTCAGCCGTATTCATCGGCATTCCACCGAGGTCAATTCCTTCTTTCTTCAGCTTGTAGGCAAGCTCCGTAGCCTGCGGAACATCGAGTCTGTGCTTCTTCAGAAGCTCGACATTCGAGAAAACAGCTCTCGGCTCGCCCTCTGTCAAAACTCTTCCGTCATCCATAACGATTACTCTGTCCGCCTGAACAGCCTCGTCCATGTAGTGCGTAATGAGAATAATCGTGATTCCCTGTTCCTTGTTGAGACGCTTGATTGTGCTCATAACCTCTTCACGACCTCTTGGGTCGAGCATGGCTGTCGGCTCGTCAAGCACAATGCACTTTGTTGCCATAGCGATAATTCCCGCAATAGCAATTCTCTGCTTCTGTCCGCCCGATAATTTGTGCGGAGCGTGCTCACGGTACTCGTACATTCCCACCGCCTTAAGAGCGTCGTCAACTCTTTTTCTTATTTCAAGCGGCGGCACGCCGAGGTTTTCGGGGCCAAACGCAACATCCTCCTCGACAACGCCTGCGACAAGCTGGTTGTCGGGGTTCTGCTGG
This sequence comes from Lachnospiraceae bacterium, assembly GCA_963597005.1. Taxonomy (GTDB): domain Bacteria; phylum Bacillota; class Clostridia; order Oscillospirales; family Acutalibacteraceae; genus SIG603. The sequence goes on along the minus strand of CAVBOS010000004.1, from coordinate 21 downwards.
ACAAGTCCCACTCTTCTTCTT
>CAVBOS010000003.1:0-31511 GCA_963597005.1 Lachnospiraceae bacterium | reverse complement strand
GTTCCGATTGTCTTTACCACTTGTTTTCAAAACCTTCGTTGCGGCACCTCAGCATTTGAAGGCTTGTGCTTTTTGTTTGTATCGATTTGTTATTATTTGTAATAGGCAAGAAGTCTTGTCCAAACTCCCGTGCTTCCCTGAACTGCCGAGAAGGTGGATATGACGTAGCATCTGTCGGCTTCGACTTTGTCGAGATTGCAGATATTCTCAACTATCTCCACGCCGCCGCTAAGCAGAATTTTGTGGCAGACAGGCTCATTTGTGTCGGGGGATATCGCTTCGCATCCGACAAAGCGAACGCTTTTTTCTACTAAGTAGTTTGCGCAATCCTCCGTGAGGTGAGGGTAATTTGTTATGTATTCCTCTTTGTCGCTCTCCCAGAGCTTGTCGTGGTTGGTGTCGAAAAGCACAGCTTCGCCCGAATTTATCTCGCTGTGCTCGTTTTCCCAATTTTTTACATCATCGGCGGTTATCTCATAGTCTCCGTCAACATCAAGTCGGATGATGCACGCGGGTCCGATTAAAACAGTTGGGTCAACGCTTTCTACCGTGCCGCCGTCCTCGAGAACATGATGCGGTGCGTCCATATGTGTTCCCGTGTGCGGACAATAGCTTATTGTTTCGAGGTTATAAAGTGCGTTTTGATTGCCGATTTCGCTGAAATAGTCGATTTCGGGGAGCTTCAGAGCGGGGTCGGCGGGCATATCGTCCGTCACGGTGTGAGATATGTCCACGCAGTTATATTCTGACAGATTGATGTCGGAGAAAAGTGAGTCTGATTTATTTTCCGCTGAACAGGCAGTCAGCGAAAAAATCAATGCGCTTGTCGTCAGCGACAAGACGGCTGTTTTGATATATTTCTTTAGTTTCATTTCAATTACCTTCATTTAACTTCTTACGAGAGAAACGACGGTTTCTACATGAGCCGTGCCGGGGAAGAGGTCGGCCGGAGTGACCTTCTGAGCCTTGTAGCCCTTTTCGTCAAAAATCTTGAGGTCACGGGCAAGAGTTGCCGGGTCACAGGAGACATACACCACCCTTTTCGGTGACATCTTTGCGATTGTTTCGATAAGCTCTGCGGCACAGCCCTTTCTCGGTGGGTCGATGATTATGACATCGGGCTTTTCTCCGCGTTTTTCGAGCATATCGGCTGCTTTTGCGGCATCACCGCAGATAAATTCCGCATTGTTTATACCGTTTTCGGCGGCATTTACCTTTGCATTTTCGATAGCCGCATCGATTATTTCGACTCCGATGAGCTTTTTGACTTTGTGTGCCATGGAAAGTCCGATTGTGCCCGCACCGCAGTAAAGGTCCATGAGGGTTTCGTCTCCCGTGAGGCAAGCGTACTCGGCGGCTTTGTTATAAAGTCTTTCGGCTTGAGTGCGGTTTACCTGATAGAACGAAAGCGGTGAGATATTGAATCGAAGTGAGCAGAGCTCGTCTGCGATCGTGTCGTTTCCCCAGACAGTACGACATTTTTTGCCGAGAATGACGTTAGTTTTCTCTTTGTTGATGTTGAGAATAAAGCTTGTCATTGTCGGAACATTTTCACGAAGCATAGCGCACAGCTTGTCGGCGTTTTTCAGTTTGTCGGCATTTATGACAACGCAAACCATGATTTCACCCGTCTTTTCGCCTTTTCTCAAGTAAAGATGACGGATAACTCCCTTGTGAGTTTCCTCGTTGTAGACGCTGTCTCCGTACTGGCTGAACCAATCTCTGAAAACATCTGAGATAACGCCGAATTCCTCGGGCTGGAGCAAGCAGTGCTTGGCGTCGATTATGCGGTGGGAGTGGCCCGCATAAAATCCCATGATAAGCTTGCCGTTTTTATCAAGTCCGACAGGAATTTGCGCCTTGTTGCGGTATCCGCAGCGGCTCGGAGCGGAAATGATCGGCTCAAAAGGAATGTCCTTAAGTCCGCCTATTCTCTCGATGCAGTCCCGCACCTTGTCGGACTTTAGTCTTGCTTCCTCTTCGTAGTTTATGTGGCGAAGAGAACAGCCGCCGCATTTCTCGAAATAAGGACAGTCGGACTCTATGCGGTTTTCGGACGGAGTGATTATCTCTTCGATTTTTCCGAAAGCGTAATTTTTCTGCACTTTAAGTATTTTACAGCGTATTTTATCACCGACGGCGGCAAGCGGAACGAAAATTGCCATTCCCTCATATCTGCCGATTCCTGAACCGTCGCTCGACATGGCATCGATTGATAACTCTATGCTATCATTCTTTGCTATGAGATTGTTTTCAAGGGTATTAAATTTCTTTTTGCTCATAATAATATGAATCCTTTTGTGATTTTTTTACATAATTAAATTTGTGCATTTAGGCATGTTGTGCAATGGGTAGATTTGGCTTTTTTGGCTTGAAATTGCGAAAAACTTACGATATAATTAAATCACAACAAAGAACACAAGCCCTGTGACAGCGAACTGTCACGAGTTTATCAATACAACTCCTCCCCAAAAGAGCAAAAAAGCCGAGCAAAACTGCTCGGTTTTTTTGCACCCTTTTGCAGTTAACTTTCGAAATCTGTTTACTAAAGTAAACAGATTATTTTTTGGTAATTAAACCACATTGATCGGCTTTTTGTCTAGCCATGCGGAAAGATTATCCGCCACGCACTTAACAAGGCGCATTCTGGCATCACGGGACGACCAGCCGATATGGGGCGTGAGAACAACATTTTTGGCAGTGAAAAGGGGACAATCCTTTTCGGGCGGCTCCTTTGCGAGAACATCAAGACCCGCACCGCCGATTTTTCCGCTGTTGAGTGCGTCTGCAAGGGCTTTCTCATCTATAAGACCGCCTCTTGCCGTGTTGATGAGAAGTGCGGTCGGCTTGACGAGCGAGAGAAGTCTTTCGTTTACAAGCTCCCTTGTTTCGTCATTAAGCGCACAGTGAAGTGATATTACATCACTTTTTGAGAAAAGCTCCTCGAGTGAAACCTGTCTCTCGCCGTCCTCAAGCTTTTTCTCGTGCTTGGAGTAGACGAGAATATTCATGGAAAGGGCCTTTCCGAGTGCGGCAACAGTTTTTCCTATGTTGCCGTAGCCGACTATTCCGAGAGTTTTGCCGTAAAGCTCAAATATCGGATATTCGGAGAGACTCATCTCTATGCTGTGATTGTAATTTCCGTTTTTAATTGTGTCACTCAGATTATTGACATGGTTGCAAAGCTCAAGCAAAAGAGCGAAAGCCTGCTGGGCAACCGTGCCCACGCAGTAGAACGGAACATTGCAGACAGTCACGCCGAGCTCATGCGCCGCCTTGGTGTCCACAAGATTGAATCCCGTTGCAAAAAGTCCTATGTATTTTAATTTCGGCAATGAGAGCAAAAGCTCCCTAGTCACAACAATTCTGTTGATTATGATGGCGTCGGCGTCCTTTGAGCGTTCGTACACAAACTCTTTTGGGGTGTCCTCATAAAAAGTGACATTGCCTAAGTTTTCTATCGGCTCAAAGGTGATATCGCCGGGGTTAGTCGTGCCGCCGTCAAGTATTACTATGTTAAACGGTTTGTTTGCAGCTGGGTTTTCCACAATCGCTTCTCCTGTTGTTAAAAAAAGATTCACTGAAATCCTTATATTCGATTTTATTTTACTAAGTATATATCAAAATAGGATACTTTTCAACAAAAAGCGGAGACAGGTTAAAAACTGTCTCCGCAAATTTACTTTTTACTTCTTGTAATCAAAATCGGGAATAGCATTCCAGCGTTCTTTATAATAGTGAGCCGCAAGTTTCGGCTTTCTGTCACGGGTGAAAAGTCCCTTTTTGTTTCCCTGAACACGGACTATGCCCTGACTTGTCGCAAAGTCGGCAAAGTTCCATACCTGTTCGCCGACAACAAAATTCATCTCATCAAAAACCTTGCTGTAGGTTTTGTAATATTCAAGCTGATATTCTTCGGTGAACATGACTGGCGTTGTGTCGTGAAGTCCCATGACCGTGTCAGCTCCGAATTCCGTGAACATAACGGGCTTATTATATTTCTCCCAGCCTAAAAGCTCGTTTCTCAGCATGATTTCCGCTTGGTCAAGCTCGCCGCCTGCTATATACCAGCCGTAGTAGCGGTTGAGGCAAATGACATCGCTTAAAAGTCTTGAAACATCGGTTTCGGGAGCGTTTTGCGTCTGAACGGAAACCATAGTGCACGGTCTGTTCTGCGGGTCAAGCTCACGGGCAAGCTTAAACAACGGCTCGAAATATTCGTATGCGCCCTCGCCCACGCAGTCCGGCTCGTTTGCTATGCTCCACATGACTACGCATGCATGGTTTTTGTCGCGGTCGATTAGATCTCTTATGACGTCCTTGTGATGTTCTTGAGTTTTCACTCCGTGCTCTGGGTCATAGGTTCCTACGGTTTTGCCGTGAAAATTTGCACCGCCGCCGAAAAGAAGATTTATGCCGACTGCGGGAGTCTCGTCAATGACGACTATTCCCTCTTCGTCGCAAAGGCGCATCATTTCTTCACTGTACGGGTAGTGGCTTGTTCTGAATGAGTTTGCGCCCTGCCACTTCATGAGACTGATGTCCTTCGAGTTCATCGGAAGATTGATTCCTCTGCCGTTAGGGAAGGTGTCCTCGTGCTTTCCGTAGCCTTTGAAATAGAACGGCTTTTCGTTGATAAGAAATTTTGATCCGTCAATTCTAACGCTTCTTATGCCCTGAGGAAGCGTATAGCTGTCCTCGCCGTATTTTACTTCGATATCGTAAAGATAAGGCTTGAGCGGATACCAAAGCTTAGCATTTTTAACCGAAAGAACGCCTTCTTTTTTGTCGGAAACTGATAGTTTATTTCCGTCTCTGTCCTTTAATGTAACGAGAATATTTTTTGAATCGTCATTGTCAGAGGTTTTTACACTGTAATGAAGTTCCGCTTCGTTTGTGCCGTCCTCGTTAAATGTGATTTTCGGTACAACCGTTATGTCCTCGATGTAGCTTTTCGGAGTTGTGTAAATTCTAACCGTACGGGTGATGCCGCAGTAGTTGAAGAAATCGAAGTTCGGACTGTTTTTTGTCTGCTTCTTTGAAATATCGGCACTGCCGCCCATGCCGAACATATCTCCGCCTGACGGTGAGCCGACGGGGAGCGTGGTGTAGTCGATTTTGTTGTCGACAGCAATGACGAGTAAGTTTTCTCCATCGGTGAGATAGTCGTTAATCTCCGCTTCAAACGGTAAAAATCCGCCCTTGTGCTCGGTTACTAAGCTTCCGTTAAGGTAAACTTTTGCCTTGTGGGTGACTGCGTCACACCTCAAAACAACACGCTGAGACTTAACCAAGCTCGGCAGAGAGAATTTTTTCTGATACAGCACGAAGCCGAATTTGTCACGGTACTTTGTACCCTCCTTAATGTCGTTGTAGCTTGAGGGGACGGGCATTTTCTCGGGATTTACAAGTCCCGTTTCGTACCTCTTTTCTTCAAGAGCTTTGTCGCCGTCGAGGGTGAAATCCCATATTCCCGAGAGATCGATAAGCAGTCTTGAATCTGTCATAATCGGATAAAGCATGTGAAAAATCCTCCTTAAAAATATTTTGTGAAAAAACAAACCTTACATAAATATAATATCACAAAAAAAGAAGCGAATAAGTATTTTTTGTGAATAATTCAGTTTCGACTTGTAAAATTATACATTTAAGAATACAATTAAAACGAATTTTTTTGACAGGAGAGTCAATATGACAAATTGGTTTGAAGAGGCAAGATACGGCTTATTCATTCATTTCGGTTTGTACTCTATGCTTGCGGGCGAATACAAGGGACAGACGACCGACAGAATAGCCGAGTGGATAATGAATCACCTAAATATTCCGGCAGAGGAATACGAAAAATTAATGAACGATTTTAATCCGAGCGAGTTTAACGCAGAGAAAATCGCCGAAAAATGCGGAGACTGGGGAATGAAGTATATCGTCCTCACATCCAAGCATCACGAGGGCTTTGCGAATTTCAATTCGGCATGCTCACCGTACAACAGCGTGAACGCTTGCGGCAGAGATTTAGTTCTTGAATTAAAGAATGCATGCGCCAAGCACGGGCTAAAGTTCGGCCTTTACTATTCTCAGGCACAGGACTGGCACGATCCGGACGGTTACATTGCTGGTAAGGATAAAAACATTGACTACAGGGCTTACCTTGACCGCAAATGCATGCCGCAGTTAAGAGAGATTATGACGCAGTATAATCCCGATTTAATCTGGTTTGATACTCCTATGGGCACAACGCCCGAGCAGTCGAAGGAAATGGTTGATTTAGTCAGAAGCTACAATCCCGAGGTTGTCATAAGCGGCAGAATAGGCAACGGTCTCGGAGACTACATGACAACGGGAGATAACTTTATTCCGAGACTTCCGTATGACGGATTGTGGGAGGTCCCCGCTACCATTAACGACACATGGGGCTACAACAAATACGACAAAAACTGGAAAAATCCTTACGATATAATCAAGCTGCTTGTCAAGATTAATTCCCGTGGCGGAAATTATCTTCTCAATGTCGGCCCAAAGGGGGACGGCTCCATACCGAAAGAAAGCGTGGAGGTTCTCGATACGGTCGGAAAGTATGTTACGGCAAACGCTGACAGCATTTACGGCACGAAGAGTGCGGGAATTTACCCCTATGAGCTTGATTTTGCCGAGTTCACATGCAAAAAGGGAAAGATTTTCGTGCATGTGTTCAAGCCGAAAATCCGTTTTGAGCTTCTTAATATCGCAAACAACATTACGGGAGCATATCTCGTTGAGACGGGGGAAAAGCTTGATTACCGTGTCGGTCACACATGTGAGGGACATGAGTTTGTGGAAGTTAATTTGCCAAAGGAAATGCACGATAAGTCTTATTATGTAGTGTGCCTCACACATGACGGCGACGAGCCGATATATACGGATTTGAAGCTGTAACGGAGGAAAGCATGGGTTTAAATCTTTTTTTGAAGAGCAGAATAGAGGACGCAAAGGCACTTGTCGGCGAGCTTAAAAAGGAATACGATTATGTTTCTGTTTTAGGTTCGTCAACGAAGCTTACGAAAATCATTTCCTCGACATATTTCTCAACTATGGAATCATCGGAAAACGACTGCGGATTTGTTATCAAGCTTTATAACGGAAGCTGTTACAGCGAGTACGCATGTGACGATATCCGTGGTCTTAGCGTCGATGAAATCAAAAATGCGGTTAAGCTTAACGGCTTAAAGCAGAAATACGTCGAAACCGCACCGCTTGAAGAGGAGGAGCTTACAAAAAGCTTCGAGAGAAACGATTCTTCACCGCTTGAGGGCGAGGAGATTATGTCGAGAATGGCGGCACTTCGTCAAAAGGCGGAGAAATATGATGAAAAAATAATCGGCGTCAACGTCATGCATATGAAGCGTGAGGTTTCGGAAATTTTTGTTTCCGACAAAAAGTGTCTCGACCAGTTTTATGTTTGGGTAAATTTCAGGCTCAGAGTAACGGCACGTGACGGCGACAACATTAAGAGCGGCTCTGACAGCTCCAACGGCTCCGATACGCTCTCCTCGCTTGTCGGACTCGAGAAGAAGTGGCAGAAAATCTGCGACAAGTCGCTTATGCTTTTGAAAGCAAAGCCGATAGTGCCGGGAACATATGACATCATCACTCATCCGTATATATCAGGACTTATCGCACACGAGGCATTCGGCCACGGCGTTGAAATGGATATGTTCGTCAAGAACAGAGCAAAGGCGGCGGACTATGTCGGAAAATATGTCGCAAGCGAGCATGTAAATATGAGAGACGGTGCGACGGGACTTCTTTCTGCAGGCTCATATTTCTTCGATGATGACGGAGTTCTCGCACACAACACCGAGATTATAAGAGACGGAATATTGGTGACGGGAATCTCCGATGTTTTGAGTGCTTTACAGCTTGGCACAGAGCCGACCGGAAACGGCAGAAGACAGAATTTTGCGCATAAGAGCTATTCGAGAATGACCAACACTTATTTTTGTGCGGGCGGCGATAAGCTTGAGGACATGGTAAAGTCAATCAGTCACGGCTATATCCTTTATGACTGCAACAACGGCATGGAGGATCCCAAAAACTGGCAGATTCAGTGCACGGCAGAGTACGGACTCGAAGTTAAGGACGGAGAGCTAACGGGAGAGGTTGTTTCACCTGTGGTTATTTCGGGTTCGGTTCTTGATCTTCTCGGTTCGGTTTCCATGGTATCCGAAGAGTTTGAGATGGACGGCATTGGAATGTGCGGTAAAGGTTACAAGGAATGGGTCTATGTCGCAGACGGCGGCCCTTATCTGAAAGCGAGGGCAAAACTGGGATGATGGATATTTCTAAGCTTATTGAGGTAATTAAGGAAAACGAAAGAGTTTCCGATTACGAGATTTCATGGTCACAAAGTGACGAGAGACAGCTTTATTATGTCGGAAAGGCACTTGAGACAAACCGTGCCGTGAAGCGTGAGAGCTTAAATGTCATGCTTTATGTCGATGAGGGCGAGGAAAGAGGCTCATCTTCGTTTGTCGTGAATGTCTTTGATGATGGAAATTCCGTAAAAGAGAAGATAGTGGATACCGTCAAGCATGCGTCAGCCGCAAAAAACAAGTGGTATCCGCTGACGGAAAACACCGAAAGCACGGAGAAATCATCACAGACCGCAATCGATCTGAATACGGCGGCACTCACTATCGCAGACGCGATTTTTTCTGCAGACAACAAGGAAGAAAGCGGACTGAATGCGACAGAGATTTTCGTCTCGACGGCTCATCATAATTTTCTTAACAGCAGAGGCGTGAGTCACAGCTATGACAAACTGCGTGCCGAGTTCGAGACTATTCCAAGCGCTGAGGGCGAGCATGAGGCGGTTGAGGTATATAATTACACCACACTTCGAGAGATTGACGACAAAAAAATAGCATGTGACATAAAGAATCTTCTCGGTTTCTCAGAGCTTCGTGCCAAGGCGGTCAAGGCAAGCGAAATAGATATTCCGTCAGGTGTTCCCGTTGTTATCCGCTCGGATGTTGCGGGTGAGCTTGCCATGACGATAGCAAACGATATGTCCTATGCTTCGCATTACCAGAAGTTCAATCACTTTGAGGTCGGCGACAAAATCGCCTGCGAAAATCTTAATATCACTCTTACGGGTGACGGTGAGGACGCATACGGCTTAGGCCCAATCGATTCTCACGGAAACGTGCTTCACGAAAAGGAAATCGTGAAAAACGGCAAGGCTGTCGCACTTTGGGGCTCTAACCGCTTTGCTCACTACATGGGAGAGAAAGCAACGGGAGAATTCAACCGAGTTGTGGTCAGTGCAAAGGGTGATGACGCTTACAAACAGGAAAAGCACATTTTGGTTTATTCCTTCAGTTCTCCGCAAATCGACTGGGAAGTAGGCTATATCGGCGGCGAGGTAAGGCTTGCGCTTTACTTCAATGGTGATGGCTATATTCCGATAACGGGATTTTCCGTTTCGGGCAATATTTTCGAGATAATGAACGATATGGGATTTTCCAAGTGCACTGAGGACTACATGGATTCAAGAATCAGCTACAGCGGTCCAAAGTACTGGATTTTACCGAAAATGAGCGTGAATTAAAGTTAATAACAAAGCATTTTGAAAGGGCGGTTTGAGGACAGCCCTTTTTCGCTTTGCTGAGAATGGACATAAAAAAGGCGGTCAAATGACCGCCTTAAATATTATGCAATGGATTTATTCTGCCACACTTGATTCTTCACTTGTCTCGCTTGTTTCTGATGAAGCAGAGGAAGAACCGTTTTTGTTGGAGTCGGTTACAAGAGACTTAAGCTTGCAACTCTTGATTGCGGCTTCGTTAATCTCGATGTCGGATTTCTCCGCAGCCGCCTGCTCGAGAATATAGCTGTTAAACTCGTCGCTCTTGAGGTCAAGCATCATGCTGAGTCTGTCTGAGGAGCTTGCATAAGCCGTGTCAAATGCAGAGTTGATGTCATTTTTCTGGAGAAGGACAAGCTTGCCGTCTGCCTCGAAAAGCTTCAGGGTGTTGTTGTCCATTTCCTTAACTGCGGCTACAAGCTCATTGGGATAGGCTTCGCCGACAAAGTCGGTGGAGTCAACAGAGACATAAGGTGCAGAGTCGGAATTTATCTCTATCTGATACTCCTGAGAGCAATACTCAAGAGTCTGATATCCTGTCTCGACTTTTTTCTTGAAGCTTTCAAAATCGGAATAGAGTGCTTCCTTTTCCTCGTCGGAAATGTCGGTGGAGTTGCCGTCGTCATCTGTTGTGGTGAGTTCGCCGTACATATACTGGAAGCTGTACTTATCTTTTACAAAGGACTCTTTTAACTCGTCCTTGTCGATTGCAAATTCTCCGCCCTCGTTGTAGTAGTAATCAAAGAGCTTCTTGAACATGATGTTGTACTCGGAATAAGCCTTGTTGAAGCTGTCCTGACTGATTCCGAGATCGTCAAAGCCTGTCATGTAGTAGCTGATGAGGTAGCTTGTGGTCTGCTCGGCTGAAGACTTTTCGTCCTCTGTTAAATCAAGATTATATTCCTTTATTTTATCGCTTACCCAAAGGTAGGACTGAAGATAATTCATTGCCTTGTTTCTAATCCAGTCCTCTGCCGACTCTCCGTCAATTGTAGCCTTGAGAACCTCGGTGTCGGAATCTACTAAATCTGCGGCGTTGTCATAAGCAACATAGAGATAGTAGAGATAAATTCCGATAGCGGCGGTGTTGTCGCCGTCCTTAGCCGCCCAAGTGAGATCCTTGTTATAGCAGCCGCTCAGGGAAAGGCTCATGGCAAGAGCCAACATTAGAGCGGTGATTTTTTTGATAGTTTTCATTTTGTGAAAAATCCTCCGTAATTAGTTTTGCTGCACTCGATTATACTCTGATTTTTGTGATTTGTCCACAAAAATATATATTATACGCAATTAAATTACTTTTATTTTTGATAATTTAGAGCTTCGAAAAATTTTTTATGATAAATTTTATCGTAAATTAGAGAGAAAATAAATACATTATGGATAATATATATCACAATAGACAAACTGCACAGAAATATGAGAAGCAAGATTAAATTAGAGTATCGTCACACTTTGCAATTACTTTGCCGATAGGGTATAATTACATTATTCTGAATTTACACATATCTACCGTAGGGGCGACCTTAGGTCTCCCTTGAAGAAAATTGAATAAGAGCGTAGATTTGCTTTGAATAAATCAAATCAAGAATAACAGAACTATTTGAAGAAAGAAGAAACAGCTAATGTCCGAACAGGAGCTTTTGGAGCTTTCAGGCTCAGTCGAAAATATAATCTATCACAACGAAAAAAATCAATACAGCGTAATAGAGCTTGAAAGTGGTGACGAGCTTGTCACTGCCGTCGGCATACTCCCTTATGTCAGCGAGGGCGAAGAGGTGCGGCTTTTCGGCGTTTGGACAAATCACCCCACCTTCGGCAGACAGTTCAAGGCTACTGCCTTTGAGAAAACCGCTCCCAAAACCACGGCGGCAATACTTCGTTATCTTTCGGGTGGTGCGGTCAAGGGTATAGGCCCCGCCACGGCAAGAAGAATAGTCGAAGCGTTCGGTGAAAATACTCTTTCGGTTATAGAAAACGAGCCGAGAAGACTTTCTCAGATAAGGGGCATTTCCTATGCAAAGGCACTTGATATTTCTGAGGAGGTCAAGCGTGTCTACGGTATTCGTGAGCTTATGCTGTTTCTCGGTGAATACGGAATAAAGCCCGACCAGACTGTTCGTGTTTGGAAGGCGTTTGGCGCAAACGCAAAGGAATTAATAAACGATGACCCGTATGTTCTTTGTGACGAGAGCATAGGAGTTGAATTTGCGGCAGCAGACTCCATTGCATTGAAGCTTGAGAAAGCCCCCAACTCCGACATAAGAGTTAAGGCGGGTATACTCTATGTTTTAAGACACAATTTAGTTAGCGGCGGCCACACCTGTCTGCCCGTTGAAAAGCTCATTCCCGTGTCAGCTCATATGCTCGGCGTCAGCGAAATAACGGTAAACGACTGCATAGATAAGCTTGCAGAATCCTTTGACCTTGTCAGAGATGAGATTGACGGAAAAAAATATGCTTTTCTGCCGAATGTTTATCACGCAGAGCGTTTTTCAGCCGAAAGACTTGCGCTCATGCTTCATTATCCGCCGCAGGTGATTGACGGAGTGGACGAGGACATTGAGAGAATCGAGAGAGAAGACGGTATCGCTTATGCCGAGAAGCAAAAGGACGCAATCAGAGCCGCACTCCAAAAGGGACTTCTCATTTTGACGGGGGGCCCCGGAACAGGAAAGACAACCACGCTTAACGCTATAATCAGACTGCTTGAAGAAAAGGGCGAGAAGGTTTTGCTTGCCGCTCCCACGGGCAGAGCCGCAAAGAGAATGAGCGAGGTGACGGGCGAAGAGGCTAAGACGATTCACCGCCTTTTACAGGTCGACTGGGACGAGCACGATAATCCTATTTTCACAAAGAACGAGAGAGATCCGCTAGAGTGCGACTGCGTGGTTATCGATGAGCTTTCCATGGTGGACACCAATGTTTTCGAGGGTGTGCTTCACGCTCTTCCGCTTGGCTGCCGACTTATATTAGTCGGAGACAGCGACCAGCTTCCCAGTGTCGGCGCAGGAAATGTTCTCGGTGATCTCATTGCCTCGAAATGCTTCCCGACAGTCGAGCTTAAAGAGATTTTCCGCCAGTCCATGGAAAGTCTGATTGTGACGAGTGCTCACAGAATAGTCGAGGGAAATATGCCCGAACTTAATGTCCGCAACAACGACTTTTTCTTTATGGGACGGGACAGCGCACAAAGCCTTTGCGAGACGGTGAAAGAGCTTTGCGTCAAACGACTGCCGAACACTTACGGATATTCTTCGGTGACGGATATTCAGGTTTTGTGCCCGTCACGAAAGGGCGAGGTCGGCACGATGAACCTTAACAGCATACTGCGTGATGCGATAAATCCCGTTGACGGAAAGAAAAAGCAACAGGAGATTTACGGCACGGTCTACCGTGAGGGCGACAAGGTCATGCAGATTAAGAATGACTATGAGCTTCCGTGGGAGAGAGCAGACGGAAGTGCGGGTCAGGGCGTTTTCAACGGCGACATGGGAGTTATTAAAGAAATAGACCGTGCGGCGGGCGTTATCAGAGTTGTCATGGATGAGAGACTTGTTACCTACGATACCGACAAAGCCGGCTCGGAGCTTGAGCACGCCTATGCCGTCACTGTTCACAAAAGTCAGGGAAACGAGTTCCCTGCCGTTATAATTCCGCTTTACCGCTGTACACCGAAGTTATGCTACAGAAATTTGCTGTATACGGGAGTTACGAGGGCAAAGAAACTGCTTATTCTCATAGGTCAAAGGGATGTTGTGAGAAAAATGGTTGAAAACGACAGCAAAACCAAGCGTTTCACGGGACTAGATAAATTTATAGTCGAGGCGGTGAACGCAAGAATCGGCAGTGATGAAGAAAATGAAGACGCTTGAAAAAATCAGACAGCTTCTCTATCCGCCGAAGTGTCTGAATTGCGGCGAGGCGATACCGAGCGGTTGCCTGTGTGACGATTGCCTCGAAAAAATCAAGCCGAATGAAATGAGCATAAAGCTTGACGGGGATAATACGATGAGAGTTGTTTCCTGTCAGAGTTATACGGACGGCTTTCGTGACAGTGTTCAGGCATTCAAGTTTTCGGGAGCATATCGCATGAGTGATGATTTTGCCGAGCTTATGCGGCTTAATCTGGAAGAGTGGAAGATTAAAGCCGATATAATCACCTTTGTTCCCATGACGAAATCAAGAGAGCGGAAAAGAGGATATAATCAGGCTCAAAGGCTTGCTGAGAGTCTATCGGCAAAAACAAATATACCGTGTGAGAAGCTTTTGAAGAAAAACAGGAATAATTTGGTTCAGCACAGCCTTAACGCAGAGGAACGAAAGAAAAATGTTGTCGGAGTCTACGATTTTTCTTCGGAAAATTACATAAAAGACAGGACAATCATTCTTGTTGATGATATAATAACAACCGGCGCAACGATAAGCGAGTGCGCAAAGGTGCTGTATGAGTCGGGAGCGAAAGAGGTTTTCGGCATATGTGCGGCATATTCCGTATCAGACGGCACACTTGACTGAGGAGGATAATTTTAACCTATGTTAAATCCTGAGATAGCATTGGACCCGGGAACATCGGGCTTGAGAATATATATAGACGGCAAGGGCGTGGTCGTAAACGAGCCAAGCTCCATTGCCGTGGACGTGAGAGACGAGGCTGTTTTGGCTTCGGGCAGAGAGGCAAGACAGCTTGTAGACCGAGCCGCTAAAGTGGTAGAGGTTCGTGATGTCTTTTCATGGGGAAAGGTTCAGAATTTCCCGATGGCATCGTATCTTTTAAATAAGCACATCAAAAAAATCGCAAGCGGAAGAATTTCTCTTCCTGCCGCCTACATAAGTGCTCCCGACGATATGACCGCTGTTGAAAGACAGGCGTTTGTCGAGATTATGGGAGATAACGGAATTCATAAAGTTTACTTTTTGAACGAAGGCTGCTGTGCGGCGCTTGGTGCGGGAAGAAATATCTTCACGGACGATCCAGTTCTCGTTCTCGATATGGGAAAAAGCCGTTCAAGCTGTACCGTTTGCCGAAAAGGTGTACCGGAGATAAGCGCATCGCTAAATCTCGGCGGAAAGGACATGGACGAGGCACTCATTCGCATGGTTCTGAAAAAATACGGAATTCAGACTGGCCACCTGACGATTGAGGACTTGAAAATGCGCACCGTATCCGCACTCACTCCCGAAAAGGATGTTTTCTGCGAGGTGAGAGGAATGGACATTCGCACCTGTATGCCAAAAAAAGAGATCGTCTCGTCGGCAGATTCTTCGGCGGCAATATCGGGAATTCTCGGTCAGATAGCGGATCTTGTTCTCGATGTTATGGCTCAGCTTGACGATAATTCACTCAAAAAGCTTGCGGCTAACGGCTTGACGATAGTCGGCGGAGGAGCGAAAATTGATTCGCTCGACAGATATATGCACCGCCTGACGGGCCTTAATGTTTTCATTCCCACAAGACCGGAGCTTGCGGCAATAAACGGCGCATCACGCATTTTTGATTTAAAAGACAAGCGTGCGAGAAACGCTCTCATAAGATACAAGGGAGCGTAAGTATATTCTGGCACGATTAGTGTTCAATATATTTTGCATAATTTTGCATATTTTTTACAAGGGGACGACTGTTTTAGCCGTCTCTTTGTGTTAGAATTAGTACAGAAATATATTTGTAGGAGTAATTCAACATGAAATCCAACGGGTTTAAGAGAATACTTGCACTAATAATGTGTGCGTCTGTTCTTTTGGAGGGGTCGGCGGTCGCTTTTGCGGACGAAACTGCCGTTTCTCAAAATTCAGATGCATATATAACGGAAGACGGTGAGCAGTCGGATTTGTCTGATGCACTTGATGGGGAAAATTATCAGGTGACCGATGACGGAACCATCATTGTTTTCTCATCTGAGAATTCGGAAAGCGAAGAGGCTTCGCCTTCACCGACTCCGACAACTGAGCCGACCGCAGAGCCTACAGCCGAACCAACGGCTGAGCCGACAGAGGAGCCGGAGGAGACGGCAGAAAGTTTTTCTGAGGTCTTTAAGGACGAGTCCTTCAGAAAGCTTCTTCGTGAATATGTCGGCACAAAGGAAATTTTCGGAAATCTTTCAGACGAAGACGGACTGACAAAGGAAATTCTTGAGAAAATTGCCGATGTCACCGAGCTTGATTTTTCCGACGACAGTATCACGGTTGATTTGTCTGAAATCAAAAGCCTTGACGGAATCGAGAAATTCGAGTCGCTTTCAAAGCTCAACTTAGCGGATATAAAGCTTGAGGAAAATCAGGACGAAAAGCCGTTTGATATTGATAAGCTTAAAAAGCTTACCGAATTGAAAGCAGAAATTTCTGCTTTTACGACTGATAATCTCTATGTCTTTTCTCTTCAAAGCTGGATGCCGAATTTGACGGGGATCGAATATTCCGAGGAATATGCGGCTTATACGGCAGAGATTAACGACAGCGCAAAGCTTGTTTACAGCTATTCTTCCGACAGTATTGAAAATACGGTCAGCGTGGAGCTTGAAGTCACAAAGACAGAGAAGCTTAACACGGCTGATGTTTCAAATGCCATGGTTGAAATCGGTGACGCTTACTATACGGGCGAGAGCGTAGTCCCTGAGATTAAAGTCAGTTTAGATGACAAAACACTTGTCGAGGGTACAGATTATACCGTTACTTTCAGCGATAATGTTTCCGTGGGTCAGGCTACGGCACTGATCAGCGGTATCGGAGATTACAACGGAGAAAAGAGCATTAATTTTGCGATTAAGCTTCAGAAGCCGACCGTAACGGGATTCACTCTTGAGGATGGTGTGGCAGAAATCACATTTGGCGGCAATGCGCCCGAGGAAAGCCACTATGTTCTCAGATATTCCAAAAATGCCGATATGAGCGACTATATCGAGGCAAGCTCAGACAGCAATACGGTTAAGACGGACAAGCTTGACAGCTCTTCTTCATATTATTATACAGCTCAGGTTGTGAGCGGTGAGGAAAAATCTGAGTTCAGCGAAGTTGCGGAGCTCACGACAATCTCACTTATCGCATCGGCTGAAACACAGTATAACGATACTGAGTATACGGGCAAGGCGATTGAGCCTGAAATTACCGTTAAGGATGAAGAGAACGAGGTTCTCGAAGAGGGCGAAGACTACACGGTCGAATTTGAGAACAATACTTCAATCGGTACGGCAAGAGCCATTATTGAGGGCGTCGGAAATTATTCGGGCGAGGCGGTAGCAAGCTTCACCATAACGCCGAGCGTTCCTGAGATCGTTTCAATAGATAATTCTGCCGCGGGAAAGCTCACCTTTAAGCTCAGCTCAGACAATCCGAGCGGCACAAAGTATACTATAGAGTACTCAAAGAAAAGCAATATGAGTGACGCAAAGACCGTCACGAGCACAAGCACGACTATAACAATCGACGCTGTTTCTCTTGCTACTTGTTATTACAGAGTTTATGCACAGTATACAGGCTCTGATAAGATTAGTTATGCCTCCGACAAAACAGCCGTTAACAGCGTTTTTGTCAAAGGAAGTCTGACGGGCGTTGTATTAAAGAACGGAGTATCATATTCCTACACGGGAAGTCAGATCAAGCCTGCGGTCACTGTTTACGGCGGTGCCGTGCTGAAAGAAGGCACTGATTACAGAGTTGCATACTCGACAAACAAAAGCTGCGGCAAGGGTTATGTCACCGTTTACGGTATGGGAAATTATGTCGGAAGCATGAAAGCGACATTTGCTATCGTGCCCGTTACCCCCAAAATCACAAAGGTGGAAAATACCGAGGGCGGCGGACAGCTTGATGTTTATTTCACTCAGTCAAGCGGTGCGACAACGAGATTTTATTACTCGACAGATAAAAACTTCGGCTCGTATAAGATGGTTGATTCAAGTAGCGGTCACGCTGTTATAAAGAGCCTAAGTGAGGGAAAAACCTATTATATAAAGGCGAGAAGTTACATTAATTTTAACGGCAGTAAGTATTTCTCAAGCTACTGCTCGGTAACAAATAAAAAGACAAAGAAAAGTATCACATCGGCAAGCGTCAGCTGTTCCTCAAAATTAACCTACACGGGAAGTAACATAAAGCCGACGCCGACGGTCAAGTTATCGGGAAAGACTCTCAAGAGCGGAACCGATTACACCGTTACTTACAGCAACAACAAGAATGTCGGCATTGCGGATATGACCATTGTCGGAAAGGGCGATTATGCGGGAAAGAAATCCTTTAAGTTCTATATCGTCCCCAAAACTCCTACGATAAAGTCGATAACCGTTTCGGATAGCTCGATTACCGTTAAGCTTACTCAGGCTACGGGCGCAGACGGTGCATATGTGATTTACTCCACAAGCTCATCTTTCAGCTCCTACACAAGAAAGAGAGTGACGGGAAGCTCAATCACCCTTAGCGGTTTAAGTGCAGGAAAAACCTATTACATCAAGGCTTCTTCCTATAAAGCCATGAGCGACGGCCATACAAAGGTGGGAAGCACAACTTCTGTTTATAAGGCACAGATTATTTCCGATTACAACAAGACAACCGTGAAAATCAACGTTCCTATGCATAAGAGCGGCTACATAAGCTCGGGAGTTTCCAAGACGCTTTCGGCAGGCTCAAGCGTTCAGATTCTTGACAACAGTCAGTATCTTGTGAAGGTTAATTACAACGGTACTGTGGGTTATGTCTCTAAGTACGCGCTTAATATGCCGACAAAATTTACCGCATATGCCACGACGAGAATCTCACTTTGGAGTGACTCGGCAAGGACAAAGAAAATCGGTGAAATATATAAGAACACAGAATTCTATGTCATGGGAAACTCGAGCGGTGCTTACCAGATTTTCATGAAGGACGGAAGAACAGGCTACGTTAATCCGACCTACACGGATATAAAGGTTCGTGACGGCTCAAATTACAGCGGCGATTCTGTTCCAACAACTACAATCGCAACAAACGTATCTGATTTGAACGTGAGAAAGGGCGCCGGAACAAATTATGACCGTGTCACCATGATAAGCAAATCAGGCACAAAGGTAACAAAGCTTGAGACGGTAAACAGTTGGACGATGATAAAGCTGTCTGACGGTACTGTAGGCTATTGCTTGAGCGAATACTTAGGTTCGTCAGGCAACAATACAAACAGCAACACAACAAATACAAGCGGCAAGAGCGGATTCGGAATTGATATTTCCGAGTGGAACGGCGATTTCAGTCTCTATTCGATAAGAAAAGAGATAGACTTTGTAATCATCCGTTGCGGTTACGGCGGTAACTACACCGATCAGGACGACGCTCAGTTTGTCAATAATGTAAAGAAGTGTGAGAGCCTCGGCATTCCTTACGGAATTTACCTCTACTCATATGCCACAAGCAAGAGCATGGCTCAGAGCGAGGCGGCACACGTAAAGAGACTGATAAAATACTGTGGCTCAAATTTCCGTTTGGGAATTTGGTATGATATCGAGGAGCAGAGACAGTATAATCTCGGCAACACGATGAACGGCATATTAAATGAGTTCATAGGTAATCTGTCGGGATATAAGGTAGGACTTTACACGAACCCGACATTCTTAAGAGGATGCTTCTACAATATCAGCTCATCAGTACCGCTGTGGGTAGCATGCTGGGGAAGCGAGAAGCCGACGGGAACCATTTACAATAATATGGTAATCTGGCAGTACGGCGATTCGAGCTCATTCAGCGGACTTCCGGGAAAGGTGTTTGATGCGAACTATTGCTATCCGGGTTTAGGACTTTAAGTTAATTAATAATTAGCTAAAGGCAAAAGAGGCAAAAGTTTTTGCCACGCTTTTTACAAAAAGCGTGCGGGTGTGGGCAGAGCCCACGAGAGAAAAGCGAAGCGCCTGTAAAAAAACGAAAGAACAAGGCACGAAGTGCCGAAAATAAAAAAGACAGGCTGTCAAAGGCAACCGAAAATGCGTAGCATTTTCAGAACGCATAGCGTTCGTAGTTGGACTTTGACAGCCGAATTATTTACACAAAGATAAATAAAGAGTACAAAGCAAGAACACAAAAGTTTTTGGTTTCGCTTTTTACAAAAAGCGAACGGGTGTGGGCAGAGCCCACGAGAGAAAAGCGAAGCGCCTGTAAAAAAACGAAAGAACAAGGCACGAAGTGCCGAAAATAAAAAAGACAGGCTGTCAAAGGCAACCGAAAATGCGTAGCATTTTCAGAACGCATAGCGTTCGTAGTTGGACTTTGACAGCCGAATTATTTACACAAAGATAAACAAAGAACACAAAAGTTTAAACCAATAATTATTTTATCTTTTTCCACATTTTTCCATTATTGACTAATACCCCAAAACGGCTTATACTGAATATGGTAACGATACCATATTTACATAAGGAGTGGTTGTATGAAGATAATTAGAACAGGACATCCCGCATACCGTGTGAGTGATAGGGAGAAAGCACTTGAATTTTACCGTGACAAACTGGGACTGAAGGTAAAGTTCACTATTTCCTATGCGGAGATGTACGAGGCTCAGAAGAAAAAGCTTGAGGAGGAAGGCAAGCCGACAGAAAATGACGCTTACCTTGAACAGCTCAAAAGCCAGGGCGACAAGATTTGGATAACATATCTTGAGACGGGGGAAAACAGCTTTATCGAGCTTTTCAGCGATGAGGGAGTGACTAAAAAATATACATGGTCTCTCAATGAGTTTGATCATATCGGCTATTTGCACCTTGCCCTTGAGGTGGAAGATATTCAGGAAACCTACGAAGAATTAAAAAGCAAGGATGTCAAGATAAAAACTGCGCCGTCACTCGGACTTGAGAACACTTGGCAGCTTTGGGTGGAAGACCCCGACGGAAACAGCATAGAATTCATGCAGTATGAAGAGGACGCTTGGCAGCTTGTCGGTCACTGTCCTGAAAGGTAAAAAAGAGAATGAGCACGGATTTTTTCCGTGCTCATTTTTGTATCATATGCAAATTGAATTTACAAATTACTCTTCGTTTGTGCTGTTTGCAATAGCCTCGGTGAGCTCTTTTGTAAGCTTGTAAATTCTTGTGCCGTTGATTTCAAGCTGCTCTCTTGTGACGATGCCGTCCTTGAGGCCGTTTTTCATGTTCTCGAGATCCTCGGGTGAACCGGGCATGAAGAGGTCGTTGCCTGCTGCGGCAACATAAGGAGAAAGAGCTCCTCTGTACTTAGATCCCTCCGGGCTCATCATTGCGATAACCCAGTCGGTCATGACTACGCCGTCAAAGCCGAACTCTGCTCTTAAGATACCGTCAATGAGATCCTTTCTCTCGCTTGTGTGGACTCCGTTGAGGAGGTTGTAAGAGGTCATGAGTGTGTGCGGATGGGATTCCTTGACGCAAATCTCAAAGCCGCGAAGATAAATCTCTCTCATAGCTCTCTCGCTAACGTGAGAGTTGGAGTTGTAACGGTTGGTCTCTTGGCTGTTAGCGCAGTAGTGCTTGATTGTTGTGGATCTGCCCGGATGCTTCTGAACGCCGTTTGTGATTGCTGCTGCGAACTTTCCGCTTACGAGCGGATCTTCGGAGTAGTACTCAAAGTTTCTTCCACAGAGAACACTTCTGTGAATGTTGAGTGCGGGAGCAAGCCAGAGGTGAATTCCGAAACGCTCCATCTCGTTTCCGACGATGTCGCCGCAGATTTCTGCGATGCTCGGGTTAAAGGACTGAGCAAGAGCCGTTCCGATCGGAATAGCAGTTGCGTAGTGGTCGTAGACCTTTTCCTTGCGTGTCTTGAGTGACTTGATTTTCTCAATCGGTGCCATGATAGGAGGCATAAGCTCCTTCATGCTGTCTGGGAGCATGCCTGTCTCGGAGTGGACTATGCCGTCCTTGTCGATTGTGTAGTGCTTGGAAATTCTGATGCCCGCAGGGCCGTCTGCCATGACGAGTACGGGAATTTCATCGTTGATTGTTGCGGTTTCGCCTGCGGCACCCGCAACTGTTTTGCTTGCGTCACCGATAACGCTTGCAAGTCCGCCCTTTGGATTAAATGAGCCGATGCTAAGGCGCATGAGGTCTTCGTCATTAAGTGCGCTGACAGTCGGGTCAATCTCTTCGTTAATTGTGTAATCGACTTCCTCTGTTTCAATGTATGTTGTATCAAGCTTCAAAACAGGTGTGTTTTCAGTGACCTCATACTCGCTTACTCTCTCGAATACATCTTCCTCAAAGTCATATTCACCCGTACATGACTTAACCTTGCGGACAGTGAGAGTCTCGGGAACATCAACAGCGGCACTGACAGTGACATTATCGGAGCTGTTGCCGACCAATACGATATATGAGCCCTTCTCTAGGATGTAGCTTGTCGTGCTCTCGTCATAGGATGCGATGCTGTCAAGCTGGAACTCTACGTTTACTTTCTGGGTCTCGCTCGGCTTTAATTCCCTTGTCTTTGCAAATGCGGCAAGAGTCTTGAGCGGCTGCTTTAATTTTCCCTCCGGAACGGAGACATAAACCTGAACAACCTCTTTGCCGACGAAAGAGCCGACGTTCTTGACGGGAACGCTAAGCTTTACGGTCTGACCCTCGAGAGTGACCTCTGCCTTACCAAGCTCAAAATCGGTGTAGCCGAGACCGAATCCGAACGGATAGCTTGCCTTTTTGCCGACTGTATCAAAATATCTGTAACCGACATAGACGCCCTCTTTGTAGTAAGAGTCTGTTTCGTGTGCGAATGTGCCGTCGCTGTAGTAGTCCTCAGGCTTTGCCCATGTTGTGGTGAGCTTTCCTGACGGATAGAGCTTGCCGAGAAGAATGTCAGCGAGGATTTTTCCTGTGAGAACGCCGAGCTGGGAGAGAACGAGAATGTTCTTAACGTGCTTAACGGGAGTGAGATCGACAGGGCCGCCGCAGTTTACAACGAGCATGAACTTATCGTACATGGTGCTCAGGAGATTGATATCTCTTACTTCGGTTTCTGTAAGTGAGAAATCGCCCTTTGTAAAGGTGCGGTCGTTGCCCTCGCCTGAAATTCTCGAGAGAACATAAATTGCCGCCTCGCCGTCTACGGTGAGCGGAATCTCATATTCCGGTTCGGGGCAGATTTTTCCCATGCCAACGAACATTGCGGGCATATTGAGTCTCTTAGCCTCTGCCTTGATGTCCTCGATGAATGCCTTGTAAGCTTCTTTATAGACCTCGTCGTATTTATCGAGCCATTCTGTTGTGGTGACTGTGAAGCCGTCGTCCTTTAAGCCTTCTTCAACATTGACGGAGAATCTCGAGTTGACCTCGCCAGAGCCTGTGCCGCCCTTAACGGTGTGTCTTGCTCCCGAGCCGAAAACAGCTATTTTTCCTGCCTTGTCGAGCGGGAAAGAGTGGTCTCTCTGAAGAAAGAGAGTGCATTCTGCGCTTAATTCACGAACTTTGCCGAGGTGCTTAAGTTCGTATTCGTTGATATCCTTAGGTGTTAACATTAATCACTACTCCTTATAAAAATTGATACAGGTGTCTCAATTGAAATAAAACAAGACAACCTCAACATAGATATTATAACAGAATCAGAATAAATGTAATAGGGGATAAAGGAAATATCCGAAAGTTTACATTGCCGTAACATTTTTGGGTCTTAAAGAGTCTCTTGCATATATCCTCCTTGATATTTATATTCTTTTGTGGTTTAATTACTGTGTATGATTGGCATTTGTCATATATGAAAGAAAGAAAATTTACTTACTGTGAGGTAAAAAATGGAAGGAAAGAAGAAAGGAAATCTCAGAAGATTTCTGCCCTATTACAAAAGGTATCTGGGCGTTTTGGTTTTCGATTTGTTCTGTGCGTCGCTGACAACGCTTTGTGCGCTTGTTCTCCCAATGATAGTCAGGTCTATCACCAACAAGGGCATATACGACATCGATTCGCTCACGCTTAACTACATACTGCGACTCGGCGGCTTGTACGCATTTCTGAAAATAGTTGATGCGGCGGCAAGTTTCTTCATGGCTTCGATAGGTCACATTATGGGTGCAAAAATTGAAACCGACATGAGGCGTGATATTTTTGACCATTTGCAGAAATTAAGCTTCAATTACTACGATAATACAAAAATCGGTCAGATTATGGCTCGAATCACCTCCGACCTTTTTGATGTCACGGAGTTTGCTCACCATTGCCCCGAGGAATATTTTATCGCACTCATCAAGATTGTGGGTACATTCGTGATTTTAAGCGGAATCAATCTCACGCTCACACTCATCATGTTTGCCGTAATACCGGTTATGATAGTGTTCCTCTTCGTTTTTAACCATAAGCTCAGAAGTCAGCAACTTCGTCAGCGCCGCCAGATAGGCGAGGTCAACGCTCAGGTTGAAGACTCCATGCTCGGCGTTCGCGTTGTCAAGAGCTTTGCCAACGAGGATATCGAAAGAGAAAAATTTGAAAAGGGCAATCAGAAGTTCTATTCGCTCAAGAGAGAGTTCTATTTCATCATGGGCTGGCTTGATTCCACAAGCAAGTTCTTTGACGGAATCATGTATATTCTCATGGTTGTGGTCGGTGCGATTTATGTTATGAACCGCACGATTACGGCGGCAGACCTTGTGGCTTATCTTCTCTATGTTTCCACGCTTATCGAGTCGGTTCACAAGATTATCCAGTTCACGGAGCAGTTCCAGAGAGGTATGACGGGTATCGACCGTTTCTATGAGGTTATGGACGCCAAGATTGATATCGAGGACGCTCCTGATGCCGAGATACTCGGCGATGTTGACGGAAATATCAAGTTCAACGATGTTTCATTTGAATATGCAGACGACGGAAAGAGAGTTTTGAGTCACATCAATATTGATGTTAAGGCAGGCGAAAATGTTGCGCTTGTCGGCCCGTCAGGCGGCGGAAAAACCACGCTTTGCAACCTTATCCCGAGATTTTACGATGTCACATCTGGCAGTATAACGATTGACGGCAAGGATATAAGAACCCTGACAACCGATTCGCTTAGAAATCATATCGGCTTTGTTCAGCAGGATGTTTACCTTTTCAGCGGAAGCGTTCTCGAGAATATCGAGTACGGCAAGCCGGGTGCATCGAGAGAAGAGGTTATCGAGGCGGCAAAGAGAGCGGGTGCTCATGACTTTATCTGCGAGCTTCAGGACGGCTACGACACCTATGTCGGTGAGCGTGGAGTTAAGCTTTCGGGCGGTCAGAAGCAGAGAATTTCAATCGCAAGAGCCTTCCTCAAAAATCCTCCTGTGCTCATTCTTGACGAGGCAACCTCGGCACTTGACAACGAGAGCGAAAGAATCGTTCAGGATTCCCTCGAGAAGCTTGCAAAGGGCAGAACAACCTTTACTATTGCCCACAGACTCACGACAATCCGCAATGCGACGAAAATTCTTGTTCTTACGGATCAGGGAATTTCCGAGCAGGGCACGCATGAGGAGCTCATGGCAAAGAAGGGAATTTATTTCGGCTTGTACAGCGCTTATGCCGATATGCATAAGTATTAACTATAAATAATTAACCACATATATTTTCAGATAAGAAGGGATATTATGAATAAGGATAAATTTTTGAACTCCCTAAAGGGAAAAAGGGTTACTTTTTGCGGAATTGCAAGAAGTAATATGCCGGTTATCGAGCTTTTTTTAAAGTACGGAGCAGAGATAACCGCAAGAGACAGAAAAACAGAGCTTGGCGAAAACGGCGAGAAGTTAAAAGCCCTCGGAGTCAAAATGATAACGGGCGAGCACTATCTCGATGGCATCGACGAAGACATTCTTTTCCGTGCTCCTGGAATGCCGTACTATCTGCCTGAGCTTAACAAGGCAAGAGCAGACGGTGTAGCCGTGACAAGTGAGATGGAGGTTTTCTTTGACCTCTGTCCGTGCAAAATCTATGCTGTAACGGGCTCGGACGGAAAGACAACCACGACTTCGATTATCGCGGAGTTTCTGAGAAAGCAGGGAAAGACGGTTCATCTCGGCGGAAACCTCGGCAAGCCGCTTCTTCCTGAGATTAACGAAATCGGCGAGAACGATATAGCTGTAGTCGAGCTTTCTTCCTTCCAGCTTATCTCCATGAGAAGAAGCCCCGACGTTGCGGTTATGACTAATCTTTCTCCGAATCATCTTGATGTTCACAAGGATATGAAGGAATATGTTGACGCAAAGAAGAACATATTCATTCATCAGAATGCTTTCACAAGAACGGTTCTGAATCTCGATAATGACATCACGGCTTCGTTTAAGGATGAAGTAAGAGGAGATCTCTATCTCTTCTCGAGAAAGGAAAAGCCCGCAAGAGGAGCATATGCTTCTGACGGGAAAATCTATGTGAACGGCGAATATCTCATGGATACCGCAGACATAAGACTTCCCGGAAACCACAATGTTGAGAACTATTTGGCTGCAATAAGTGCGGTTTGGGGAGAGGTAAGCCCCGAGAACATAGTAAGCGTTGCAAAGGACTTCGGCGGTGTTGCTCACAGAATGGAGTTTGTCCGTGAGCTTGACGGCGTGAAGTATTACAACGACTCAATAGCAACAAGCCCCTCGAGAGCAATGGCTGGCACGCTTTCCGTATATGACAAGAAGATAATCATAATTGCAGGCGGTGCGGATAAGAAAATCCCGTTTGACGAGCTTGGCGAGGTTATCTGCAAGAAGGTAAAGACGCTTGTGCTTCTCGGTCCAGAGCATAAGCTTGAGGGTCACAAGGAGCCTGCCGCAGGCAAAATCGAAAAGGCGGTGCGTGAGGCAAAGTCTTACAGCGAGGGAAATCCCGAGATAATCATGTGTCACAACATGAAGGACGCTGTCGACTTTGCGAGAAGCAGAGCGCAAGAGGGCGACATAGTTTCGCTTTGCCCCGCATGCACGGGATTTGACATGTATCCCGACTTTGAAGTAAGAGGAAATATTTACAGAACAACGGTAAACGAGCTCAAGTGATTAATATCAGGCTGAGTAAAATTTATCGATGGGAGGTGTCATAAGTGGCACGAAAAATAAAAGGAATTAAAGGAAAAAAGAAAAGCACGGGCAAGAAGGCTTCTGTAAAAAAGCTTGGCGGCTCAAAGAAATCAGAGTTCAATTACTTTGAGAGCAAGGTTATCGCCGTCTTGAGAAAAGACCGTGAGCATGAGTTCGCTTCGAGAGAGCTCATGAGAAAATCGGGCTTGAAAGATAAGGATGCTTTTTATAATGCACTCAAGAGCCTTGAAAGCAGCGGAGACATCATAATCAATAATCACGCTGTAAGGCTTAACAATGAAATAAGAACAAAGCAGTGCGAGATAGTTTCACTTTCATCGGGATTTGCTTTTGCCAAACCCGACGACGGCGGCGAGGATATTTTTATCCCCGGTGCACTTATGAACGGCTGTCTTATCGGTGATAAGGTCATCGTGAACGGTATCAGAAAGGATGCCAAGGGATATTCCGGCAGAGTTTCCAAGATACTCGAAAAGGGCAAGAAAAATATTACGGGCACGATAAACGAAACGGAGTACGGCACGGAGCTTATCCCCGACGTATCTATTCGCTATTGTCCGCAGATTTCACCGTCCGATTTGAACGGCGCAGTTCCGGGTGACAAGGTTCTCGTCAAGCTCGAGAAGGACTATCGCGGTGACTGGTCACAGGCAAAGGTATTAAAGGTGTTCGGTTCGGGTGAGAGTGCAAGAGTTTGTGCAGATGCCGTAATCGAGAAGTACGGAATACCGTCCGTTTTTCCCGATGCCGTGCTAAAGGAAGCCGAGGAAATCGCTTCCCGTGAGATAACTGCTGAAGAAATCTCAAAAAGACTCGATCTTCGAGATAAGCCGATTTTTACAATTGACGGTGCAGACGCAAAGGATCTTGATGACGCTATTTCCTGTGAGAAATACGAGGACGGTTTCCACTTGGGCGTTCATATTGCCGATGTTTCTCATTACATAACGGCTCACTCACTTTGTGACGAAGAGGCGATGAACCGAGGCACAAGTGTTTATTTTGCCGACAGAGTTATCCCCATGCTGCCCGAGTGCATATCAAACGGAGTATGCTCGCTCAACGCCGGCACGGACAAGCTTACTTTCTCCGCACTTGTTGACCTTGATAATGACGGCAGAATTATAAGATATAAATTCAAAAAATCAATCATAGATTCTAAGGTGCGTGGCGTTTATTCTGAGGTAAACGAGATTTTTAACGGAACGGCAAGCACAGAAATCAGAGAGAAATACGCTCCCGTCAAGGAAAGTCTCATTGCCGCAAGAGAGCTTGCGAATGTACTCAAGAAAGCCGCTTCCGCAAGAGGCACCATGAACCTTGACAGCGGAGAGGTAAAATTTGTCCTTGACGAGGACGGAAAGTGCGTGGACGTTAAGCCGAGAGTTTCGGGTGAAGCGGAAGAGATGATAGAGCAGCTCATGATTACCGCTAATATTGCGGCGGCAAGAACTGCACAAGACGCAAAGATTCCGTTCCTTTACCGTATCCATGAGCATCCGTCACCGGAGAGAGTCAAGGATTTAAGAGAACTTCTCACAGCATTGAACATTCCGTGCAAGGAGCTCAACAACGAGAGACCGTCTCCGCGTGATTTCTCGGCAATACTCGAGAGAGTCAAAGACCAGCCGAATGAGGTTCTTGTTTCTCAGAGACTTTTAAGAACGATGGAAAAGGCGAGATATTCCGCAGAGCCGCTCGGTCATTTCGGACTTGCGCTAAAGGATTACTCTCACTTTACTTCACCGATAAGAAGATATCCCGACACATCAATTCACAGAATTCTGACTGACTTGGTTTCGGGTAAGGATAACATCGAGCTCACAAAGCGTTATGCCGCTTTTGCCGACGCAAGCGCACTTCAGTCATCAAACAACGAGGTGAGGGCGGTTTCCGCAGAGCGTGACGCTGAGGACTGCTACATGGCAGAGTACATGAGCCGACACATCGGAGAGAAATTCACGGGTGTTGTCAGCGGTGTTACCAAGAACGGAATATTTGTGAGACTTGAAAATAATGTCGAGGGATATGTCGATTGTCAGCTTTTCAAGAACAATCACTTCGAGTTTGATGGCGTAATCACTCAGAAATGTAATCTTACGGGACGAATTCTCACAATCGGAACTCCCGTGAATATAATCGTTGCTTCGGCTGTCGTTGCAACGGGAATGGTGGACTTTGCTCCCGATGAGGATATGGCGGAATGAAACTGATTAACGCTAAGGTTTTGGGTGGTGACTTCACCTTCTCAAAATGCGACCTTGAAATATCCGACGATAAGAAAATTAAGAGAGTGGCAAAGAAAATTGCCTACTCTCAGGATGAACTTGTTATTGACTGCGAGGGCTTCACGATAGTTCCCGGGTTTATCGATATTCATATTCACGGTGCGGCAGGCAGAGACACTTGCGAGGGAACCCGTGAGGCAATAGGAGAAATTGCCGAATATCTTCTCTCAAACGGAGTGACTTCATTTTGTCCGACTACCATGACGGTGGATATCGACACAATAAAAAATGCCCTGTCGGCGGCACAGGACTGCATGGTAAATCCTCCTGACGGAGCGAGAATAATCGGCGTGAATATGGAAGGCCCGTTTATTTCTCCCGAGAAAAAGGGCGCTCAGAACGAAAAATACGTATTAAAGCCGAATTTTGAGCTTTTTGAAAGTCTTCAAAATGAGTTTGGCGGAATCATAAAGCTTGTCGATGTTGCCCCTGAGGAGGACGACGGATTCGGATTTATCAAATCCGCAAAGAAAATTAGCCGAGTTTCGCTTGCTCATTCGACTGCCGACTATGATACGGCAAAGGCTTCTTTTGAGGCTGGAGTCTCTCACGCAACTCACCTTTTCAACGCAATGACGGGATTTAACCACCGTGCACCGGGTGCGGTCGGTGCGGTGTTTGAAAATAAGAATGTCACCGCCGAGCTTATCTGTGACGGCAAGCACATTCATCCGTCTGTCGTGAAATCTGTTTTTGAAATTATGGGCGACAGAATCTGCGTGATAAGCGATGCTCTCATGCTCAGCGGAATGCCCGAGGGAACTGAAGGCGAACTCGGAAAGCTTCCGATTAGCATAAAAAACGGAACCTGCGTTCTTGATGACGGCACAATTGCCGGTTCGATAAGCAATCTTCACGAGGAACTGAAAAATCTCGTAAGCTGGGGCGTTCCGCTTGAAACTGCAGTAAAGGCAATGAGCTTAAATCCTGCCAAGGTGACTGGCACCGATGATTTTATCGGAAGCATCGAGGAGGGCAAATGCGCCGATCTCGTTATTCTTGATGATGAACTCAATATTGTGGGAGTATATCATTAAATAAATATTTACTTGAAAGAAGGGTAATCCATGTTTTGTCCTAAATGCGGTCAAAAGCTTGAGGACGGTGTTCCTCACGTTTGTCCGAACGCTCCTGTGGGAGCACAGCCTCAAACTCAGTATATCCCCGTTCAGCCCGTTTACGCACTGAACACAGCCCCCGCAACTCCGACTGTAGCGGCACTCAGAAAGGTATCGTCCTCTCCTGTCGCACTCATTCTCACGGTGGCACTTTCCGTAAGTCTGCTTGCAAAATTCATCGGCTTGGTTATTTCAACGGTCAAGCTGTTCACAACAATCAATCTTGTCGGTTCTGCGGCATCGTTCTTCGGCGCTTCTTCGGCAGTGAACGCAGTCAGAAGACTTGCTTTTTACAGAGCGGGCTACGGCATTGTTGCGCTCGTTCCGCTCGGACTCACTGTTGTCGGCTGTTATATCACATATCTGTCGGCAAAAAGTCCGAGAAATGCTTACATAAAGTCATCAGGCTTCATCTTCTTTAAGGTGGTTGGTGTCATTGACCTGATTCTCTCGATTTTAACTGCCGTGGGAATGGTTCTTCTTCTCATTATCGGATGTATCTTAATGTCGGCAGGCGAACTCGAGGATTATATCATCTACTGGATTACATTCTGCATTGTTTTTGTGTTTGTAAATGTGATAAAAGCGGTTGCTTACATCGGACTTATCAAATTAAGCGGCGAATGCAAAATGACAGCTGAATACGGAAGCGGCGAGTACTCAAAAATCAAGGGCGTTTCAACCTTATACGGCGTCATCAAGATTATCTCCGTTATCGCTCCGATTTTGTCTCTCATCACTTATTTCGTAAAGGCATCATTCACAAATGCTCTTGTCAATGAGATTTCATATGAATTAAGCTCTTATCTCGGCGTAGGCTCCGGTATCGGCAATTTCAGCTTGCTTCCGTCAGATTTCCTTTCGGGAGTTATCGCTCCGCTTGCCGTGATTGTGGCTGATATTTCTGTGGCAATTCTCGTTTTCTCACTCCACAAAAATATGGCTTTGACAAATGCGGGCATTTATGCTCCTGTCTCACCTGAAGCTTATGTGCCGTACGGTGTACAAAGTGCTCCTGCCGCACCGACTGCATCGACTGCTCCCGTTTATTCGGTCGCACCTCAGTCCGCTTCCGAGACGGTAAGCGAGCCAATAAAGACCGAAAGCGAGACTGAGCCTGTCGCAAACACTGAGGAAACGAAAGATGAGTAATCCGATAGGCGTCCTCACGTTCGGTGAAGGAATTTCTGTCATAGTCGATCAGCCGATATTCAGAATCGGAAGAAATCCCGCTATAACCGATTACCGAATTCTCGACAATCAGACAATCAGCCGTCTGCACGCTGTTATCACAAGGGAAAACGGAAATTTCTATATTGTGGACAGTGATTCCACCTGCGGAACCTTTGTCAATAATCAGAAAATCGGCAGTGAGCCTTTTCAGCTTGTTGCAGGGGACATTATCAGATTGGCTGACCTTGAAATGACATTCGATATTAATTGACGAAAAAATATATAACTTGGACGCACTTTATGGTGCGTCCTCAGACTGTCGATAAACCCACGCACCGCAAAAATGCCGATATAGTTTACGGAAG
>CAVBOS010000002.1:0-47265 GCA_963597005.1 Lachnospiraceae bacterium | reverse complement strand
GAGTAGAGAAGAGCGAAAATAAAGCAGCACCAGAAGGAAAAGCTGGAGCTTCGCTTTACGGTATCGTAGTTTTTTGCGCCCAGTGCACGGCTCATCATGCTTGAGCCGCCCACGCCGAAAAGATTGTTGATTGCGTTAAAAGCAAGAAGAAGTGTTGCGGCAATCGTAACGGCGGCGGTTTGAATCGGGTCGTTAAGCATGCCGACAAAGTAGGTGTCCGTCAGGTTGTAGACAACCATGACGAGCGAGGAAAGCACCATGGGAATCGAGAGGTTCATAACAGCCTTTGGTATCGGCATGGTTTCGAATAATTCGGTTTTTTCTTTTGCGTTTGATGTAGTATTTGCCATATAAGTCTCCTAAAATCAGATGATACCGTCATGCGGCTTTCCGCCGAGGTTGATATATTGCTGTCTTAGAACCTTTGCGAATGTCTCAAGGTCTTTTTCGTCTATTCCGTTTACTAGAGTGTTTTGATAATTCATCTGAATTTCTCTTATTCTCTCGCAAAGCGGTATTGCTTCGTCTGTTATTGTGAGTATTATTTTTCTTCTGTTTTGTTTGTCGTGCTCACGGGTGAGATAGCCTTTTTTGACAAGCTTATTCACGGCTTCCGATGCGTGAGAACGTGAAATTCCTCTGATTTCGACCAAGTCGCACGCACAGTGATACTGCGGATGGTTATAGAGAAAGGCGATGACGTCGATTTCTCCCTGAGTGATTCCCGTTTCCTTTTGAAGCGGAGTAAACAGCTTATAGTATTTCTCTCCCATAAAGGGCACGATTATCAGTGCATTTCCGCCGACGCAGGGGATGGCTTCTGTATTTCGTGATGTTTTTTCGTTTGAATTATTCATATATGTTCCTTTTGTGAATTGTTCCGTTTTTGAACAGTTGCATTTTATACCTGTTTGATTTTTTTGTCAAGCGGTCTTTGAAAAGAAAAATCCAAGAAAAAACAGCTTTATTTTTAACTTGTTTCAACACGCTTTCAACGAGTATTTAACAAAAAAGAAAGAAAATTCCCGTGACAAGATTTCACGGGAATTTTTTGGCTGATTTATCAATAAAAAAAGTGAAAATCTGCACAAATTAAGCTTGACAAACTTTCACAAAACGACTAAACTATTATACTGTATCAATATGGATATTATGCCTTTTCGAGGCTCAATAGTATAATATCACAGCGAAAGTCAAAATGCAAGAAAAAAATTTTGACAGCCTCAAAAAGGGAATTAATTTGTGCGTTCTGCGATTTCTGTTCTTATGGTTATTTTGAAGAAAAGTTGTCGCATTGATCCATAAAAAAATCTTAAAAAGAAATGGAGTGGTCAATGTAATGGCTAATTACAAAACCGTCAAGGTAGGAAACACTACCGTCAAGGAAGTACCTCTCGGAAAACAGTCGAGACTGAGCTTCTCCAAGATTGACGAAGTAATTGATATGCCAAACCTCATTGAGATTCAGAAGAAGTCCTATGAGTGGTTCCTCAAAAAGGGACTCAAGGAAGTTTTTGACGATGTCTCAGGCATAACCGATTTCAACAATAAGCTCGTTCTCGATTTTATCGACTACAAGCTTGACGACAAACCGAACTACAGCGTCACCGAGTGTAAGGACAGAGACGCTACCTACTCCGCTCCGCTGAGAGTAACGGCACGTCTTTTCAACAAGGAGACAGGCGAGGTTCAGGTAAGCGAAGTCTTCATGGGTGATTTCCCGCTTATGACGGATTCCGGTACTTTCGTTATCAACGGTGCCGAGCGTGTCATCGTTTCCCAGCTCGTCAGAAGCCCGGGTGTCTACTACAAAATGGACTACGACAAGACCGGTAAAGAGCTCTTCAGTGCAACGGTTATTCCTAACCGCGGTGCTTGGCTTGAGTACGAGAACGATGTTAACGACGTTTACTACGTACGTATCGATAAGAACAGAAAGCTCCCGATTACAGTGTTCATCAGAGCACTTGGCCTCGGTTCCGATACCGAGATTCGTGAGAAGTTTGGCTACGACTGCGATATGCTCGAGGCAACTCTTGCAAAGGACACAACAAAGAACTATGAAGAGGGTCTTTTTGAGGTCTACAAGAAGCTTCGTCCTTCCGAGCCTCCGACGGTCGAGAGTGCAAAATCTCACATTGAGGGACTTTTCTTCGACTCAAGAAGATACGACATCTCAAGAGTCGGCAGATATAAATACAACAAGAAGCTTAAGCTTGAGGGAAGACTCACAGGTCAGACCCTTTCAAGACCTATCGTTGACGAGTACACAGGCGAGATTCTCGCTGAGGCAGGAGAGTATATCTCCAGAGAGAGAGCCGCAGAGCTTGACGATCTCGGCGTATACGAGTGCTTCGTAACAGTCGGCGACAAGGAAGCTAAGATTATTTCCAACGGCATGGTTGACATCGACAAGTATGTCAAGCTTACCGACGAGCAGAAAGAGGATTGGGGCATCAACGAGAGAGTTTGCTATCGTGCACTTCGTGAGATCCTCGATGAGTGCGGTGACGATGAGGAAGAGCTCAAGAATCAGATCAGACTTCGCAAGAAGGATCTCATTCCGGATCACATCACTCTCGACGATATCTTCGCTACAATCAGCTACATGCTCAACCTTACCGTAAACCTCGGTGTCACAGACGATATCGACCACCTCGGTAACAGAAGAACAAGAAGCGTCGGCGAGCTTCTTCAGAATCAGGTAAGAATCGGTTTCTCAAGACTTGAGAGAGTTATCCGCGAGAGAATGACTCTTCAGGCACAGGATTCCGAGCAGCTTTCACCTCATTCACTTATCAACATTCGCCCCGTTGTCGCAGCTATCAGAGAGTTCTTCGGTTCTTCTCCGCTTTCACAGTTCATGGACCAGAACAACCCGCTTTCTGAGCTCACACATAAGAGAAGACTTTCCGCTTTGGGCCCCGGCGGTCTTTCAAGAGACCGTGCTTCCTTCGAGGTTCGAGATGTTCACTACACTCACTACGGTCGTATGTGCCCTATCGAATCACCTGAAGGACCTAACATCGGACTTATCTCTTATCTTGCAACATTTGCTAAAATCAACCACTACGGTTTCATTGAGACACCTTTCAGAAAGGTCGACAAGGAGACATGTACGGTTACAACAGAAGTTGAATATATGACAGCAGACGCAGAGGATGAGTACATCGTAGCTCAGGCTAACGAGCCGCTCGATGAGAACGGACACTTTGTCAACTCCCGTGTCGTTTGCCGTTTCAGAGACGAATTCATCGAGGTTGATCCTTCAAGAATCGACTACATGGACGTTTCACCTAAGATGGTTGTTTCAGTCGCAACCGCATGTATACCGTTCCTCGAGAACGATGACGCAAACCGTGCTCTCATGGGATCAAACATGCAGAAGCAGGCTGTTCCGCTTCTTAAGACAGAATCTGCCGTTGTTGCTACAGGTATGGAGTACAAGGCAGCTGTCGACTCCGGCGTTTGCGTTCTTGCTAAGCATGCCGGTGTTGTCGAGTATGTCTCGGCAGACGTAATCAAGGTTAAGACCGACGAGGGTCTTATGGATGAGTACGAGGTTATCAAGTTCCTTCGTTCCAACCAGTCAACCTGCGTAAACCAGATTCCTTGTGTTGAAAAGGGCGAGAGAGTCGAAGTCGGCACTGTTCTCGCTGACGGTCCCGCTATCAAGAACGGTGAGATTGCTCTCGGTAAGAACGCTCTCATCGGCTTCATGACTTGGGAAGGTTACAACTACGAGGATGCTGTTCTTCTTAACGAAAGACTCGTAAGAGACGACGTTTACACCTCAATCCACATTGAGGAATATGAGATCGAGTGCAGAGATACCAAGCTCGGACCTGAGGAAATCACAAGAGATATTCCGAACGTCGGTGAGGATATGCTCCGCGACCTCGATGAAAGAGGTATCATCCGTATCGGTGCCGAGGTTGTCGCAGGCGATATTCTCGTCGGTAAGGTTTCTCCTAAGGGTGAGACTGAGCTCACAGCCGAGGAAAGACTTCTTCGTGCAATCTTCGGTGAGAAGGCACGTGAGGTAAGAGATACTTCCTTAAGACTTCCGCACGGCGCATACGGCACAGTCGTAGCCGTCAAGGAGTTCACAAGCGAGAACTCTAAGGAGTTAAGCCCCGGAGTTAAGCGTGTTGTCCGCTGCTACATCGCACAGAAGAGAAAGATCTCTGTCGGTGATAAGATGGCCGGTCGTCACGGTAACAAGGGTGTTGTTTCCAGAATTCTTCCGTCTGAGGATATGCCTTTCCTCGAGGACGGTACTCCGCTTGATATCGTTCTTAACCCGCTGGGCGTTCCTTCCCGAATGAACATCGGACAGGTTCTCGAGGTTCACCTCGGAATGGCTGCTACGGCACTCGGCTGGAAGATTATGACACCTGTCTTCGACGGTGCTCATGAGCAGGATATCCGCGAGTGGTTCGCAGAAGCAAACAGAATTAAGGACGAGAGAAGCTTCCTTAAGGGCGTTCCGTTCACTCAGGACGGTAAGTTCTGGCTGCGTGACGGCAGAAGCGGTGAGTACTTCGATAACCCGGTTACAGTCGGATTCATGTACTACCTCAAGCTGCATCACCTTGTTGATGATAAGATTCACGCACGTTCAACAGGTCCTTACTCACTCGTTACTCAGCAGCCTCTGGGCGGTAAAGCTCAGTTCGGCGGACAGAGATTCGGTGAGATGGAAGTTTGGGCACTCGAGGCTTACGGTGCTGCTTATACACTTCAGGAAATCCTCACAGTTAAGTCCGATGACGTTGTCGGCCGTGTTGAGACCTACGAGGCAATCGTTAAGGGTCAGAACATTCCGACTCCGGGTATTCCTGAGTCCTTCAAGGTTCTCATTAAGGAACTTCAGGCTCTCGGCCTTGACATGAAGGTTCTCGATAAGGAGCAGAACGAAATCGACCTCAGACAGACCTACGAGGAGGACGAGAAGCTGCCAACAGCTGACGTAAACTTCGATGAGGCTAATGTTGCCGACGATCTCGACGGTTACAGAGAGGTTGACGGAGAGGACGACGATATCTTCGAGAGTGATTCCTACACATCGGATGATGACGACGATTCAGAATTTTACAGCCAGACCGGAGACATGGGCTTCGGTGATGACGAAGATTTAATATAAGAAGGGGGTACGGATTAGATGGAATATAATGCATTTGATTCAATTAAGATAGGCCTTGCTTCTCCCGAGCAGATCAGAGAGTGGTCCTACGGTGAAGTTAAAAAGCCTGAAACCATCAACTACAGAACCCTCAAGCCGGAAAGAGACGGCCTTTACTGCGAGCGTATTTTCGGACCTCAGAAGGACTGGGAGTGCCACTGCGGTAAGTACAAGAGGATTAGATATAAAGGTAAGGTCTGCGAGCGTTGCGGCGTTGAAGTCACACGCTCAAAGGTCAGACGTGAGAGAATGGGTCACATCGAGCTTGCCGCTCCTGTTTCCCACATCTGGTATTTCAAGGGCATTCCTTCAAGAATCGGCCTTATGCTGGATATCTCTCCGAGAATTCTCGAGAGAGTTCTCTACTTCGCTTCCTTCATCGTAACAGATGTTAAGGAAGGTTCCGCTGCCGAGAAAGAGCTCAGCGTAATGCAGACTCTTTCCGAGAGCGAATACAGAACCATGAAGGACAAGTACGAGGACGACTTCGAGGCAGGAATGGGTGCCGAGGCTATCAAGACTTTGCTTGAGAGAATCGACGTTGAAGCCCTTTCCGCAGCTCTGAAGAACGAGCTCACAGACGCAAGCGGTCAGAAGAGAGTAAGACTTCTCAAGAGACTCGACTGCGTAGAGTCCTTCAGAATTTCAGGCAATCGCCCCGAGTGGATGATTCTCGATGTTGTTCCGGTTCTTCCGCCAGACATCAGACCAATGGTTCAGCTCGACGGTGGCAGATTTGCAACAAGTGATCTTAACGATCTTTACAGAAGAGTTATCAACAGAAACAACCGTCTTAAGAGACTTTTAGAGCTTCACGCTCCTGACATCATCGTCAGAAACGAGAAGAGAATGCTCCAGGAGGCTGTTGACGCTCTTATTGATAACGGCAGAAGAGGAAGACCTGTTGTCGGTCCTAACAACAGACCGCTCAAGTCACTCTCCGATATGCTCAAGGGTAAGCAGGGACGTTTCCGTCAGAACCTTCTCGGTAAGCGTGTTGACTACTCCGGACGTTCGGTTATCGTTGTCGGTCCTGAGCTCAAGATGTATCAGTGCGGTGTTCCGAAGGAAATGGCACTCGAGCTCTTCAAGCCTTTCGTTATGAAGAGACTCGTCGAGACAGGCGCGGCTGACAACATCAAGGCAGCAAGAAAGGCTGTCGAGAGAGCAAAGCCACAGGTTTGGGACGCACTCGAAATCGTAATCAAGGATCATCCGGTTCTTCTCAACCGTGCTCCTACACTTCACAGACTCGGTATTCAGGCATTTGAGCCGGTTCTTGTTGAGGGTCGTGCACTTAAGCTTCATCCGCTCGCATGTACAGCTTACAACGCTGACTTCGACGGTGACCAGATGGCTATTCACGTTCCGCTTTCTGCAGAGGCACAGGCTGAGGCAAGATACCTCATGCTCGCTGCTAACAACCTCTTGAAGCCTGCTGACGGTAAGCCGGTTGTTGTTCCTACTCAGGATATGATTCTCGGTTCTTACTACCTCACACTCGACAAGGGCGTTTACTGCGACGAGAACGGTACTCCTGTCGAGGGCAAGAGCAACTATGTCAACTATGACATCACACGTCTCAGAAGAGATGCAGGAGAGAGAGATACAGTTGACACAGGCATTAAGCCGGTTCTTTACTTCAAGGATGTCAACGAAGCAGAGGTCGCTTATATTTCTCACGCAATCACACTTCACACAAAAATCAGAGTCAGAAAGAGCGTTGAATATAACGGACAGACTTACACAGGTATCGTCGATACCACAATGGGTAAGATTATCTTCAACCGTGCTATTCCGCAGGACATCGGATTTATCGACAGAAGCAATCCTGACGATGTTCTTCGCTATGAGGTAGACTTCCTCGTTAAGAAGGGCGGACTCGGAAAGATTATCGATAAGTGTATCAGAACTCACGGCACAGAAATCACCAGTGAGGTTCTTGATAACATCAAGGCTCAGGGCTATA
Source organism: Lachnospiraceae bacterium (assembly GCA_963597005.1). Taxonomy (GTDB): domain Bacteria; phylum Bacillota; class Clostridia; order Oscillospirales; family Acutalibacteraceae; genus SIG603. The sequence goes on along the minus strand of CAVBOS010000002.1, from coordinate 40,111 downwards.
AGTACTCCACAATCGGTGCTATCACCGTTGCTGTTCAGGATGCTACAATTCCTGGCGAAAAGAAGGCTATCCTCGCAAAGGCAGAGGCAGAGGTTGATCAGATCCGTGAGGACTTCGATTTCGGTCTTCTCTCCGATAACGAGCGTTACGGCGCAGTTGTCGATGCATGGAGCCGTGCAACAGATGACGTTACTAAGGCTCTTCAGGACGGTCTTGACCAGTACAACCCGATCTTCATGATGGCTGATTCCGGTGCTCGAGGATCTATGTCTCAGATTCGTCAGCTTGCAGGTATGCGTGGTCTTATCGCTAACACATCAGGTAAGACTATCGAAATTCCGATCAGAGCTAACTACCGTGAAGGTCTTAATATCATCGAATACTTCATTTCATCTCGAGGCGCACGTAAGGGTCTTGCCGATACTGCTCTTCGTACTGCCGACTCAGGTTACCTCACAAGAAGACTTGTTGACGTTTCTCAGGAGGTTATCATCCACGAGGCAGACTGTCATACAACAGAGGGTCTTGAGATTTCCGATATCACTTCGGGTCCCGAGACAATCGAGTCCTTCTCCGAGAGACTTATCGGAAGATATCTTCTCGAGGACTGCAAGGACGAGAACGGCAACGTTATCGTCAGCTGCGATAAGCTCATGGACGAAGAGGACGCAAAGAAGATTGTTAACGCAGGCTACAAGTCAATCAAGATTCGTTCAATCCTCAACTGCCACGCTACACGCGGCGTATGTATCAAGTGCTACGGTTCATCCCTTGCAAACGGCAAGCCGGTTCAGGTTGGTGACACCGTCGGTATCATCGCTGCTCAGTCTATCGGTGAGCCTGGTACACAGCTTACAATGAGAACCTTCCATACCGGTGGTGTTGCTTCCGCCGAGGATATCACTCAGGGTCTTCCGAGAGTTGAAGAGCTCTTCGAGGGCAGAAAGCCTAAGAAGCTTGCTATCATCTCCGAGATCAGCGGTGAGGTTTCCGTTGAAGAGGTCAGAAGAACTCAGAATGTTGTTGTCACAAACAACAATGACGGCGACGTCAGAAAGTATTCAATCCCGTTCGGCACACGTCCTACCGTTCAGGCAGGTCAGTACATCGAAAAGGGTACAAGAATCACAGAGGGTTCTGTTAACCCGCATGATGTTCTTGCTGTTCTCGGTGAGCAGGCTGTTCAGGATTACCTCATTCTCGAAGTTCAGAAGACTTACCGTCAGCAGGGTGTTGATATCGCCGATAAGCATATCGAGGTTATCGTTCGCCAGATGCTCAGAAAGGTCAAGGTCAAGACTCAGGGCTCTTCCGATCTCATCGTTGGTGCAACTGTCGATAAGGCAGATATCTACAACGCAAACAAGAAGATTGAGGCAAGAATCGAAGCAGGCGAGACAGGACTCGAGTTCGCTGAGTACGAGCCGATTCTTCTCGGTATCACAAAGGCTTCTCTTGCTACAGATTCCTTCATGTCCGCAGCTTCCTTCCAGGAGACAACAAGAGTTCTCACAGATGCAGCTATCAAGGGTAAGGTTGATCACCTCCTCGGACTTAAGGAGAATGTTATCATCGGTAACCTTATTCCTGCTGGTACAGGTATGCAGTGCTATAACGATGTAACAATCGAGCCTGTAGGAGCAGAGAAGAAGGCTGACGAGGAAGTTTCCGAGGAGACTTTTGTCGAGACCGAAACTAATGATGCAGAGTAATTTACAAAACTCTTATCGAAAGTTACTCTTAAAAAATCGCTGTATAAAGCCAAAATAGTGCTTGACATTATCCGCCCTTTGTGGTAGAATTCCATTCTGGGCGGTAATGATACGGATACTAATGTGTCCTGATGGTTTTTTATCGCCGTCAGGGCACTTTTTTGTATATATCGCCCAAAACAAAAGGGTGAAACCTGTTAACATCGAAATAGACAAGGCTTATTTCTACCTTGTTTATCATACATATATTAGAAAAATTTATAATGAGGAGGTGCACACATTTGCCTACATTTAACCAGTTAGTTCACAACGGACGTAGTGTAAAGGACTCAAAAGCTAAGGCTCCGGCACTTTTAAAGGGATGGAACTCAAAGAAGAGAGTTGCTATCGATCAGGATAGCCCACAAAAGCGTGGCGTTTGCACATCAGTTAAGACTGCTACACCTAAGAAGCCTAACTCAGCTCTTCGTAAGATCGCCAGAGTAAGACTTTCCAACGGTATGGAAGTTACAGCTTATATCCCGGGTGAGGGACACAACCTTCAGGAGCATAGCGTTGTTATGATCCGTGGCGGCCGTGTAAGAGATATCCCTGGTGTACGTTATCACATCATCAGAGGCGCTCTCGATGCTCAGGGTGTTGCTAAGAGAATGCAGTCCAGATCCAAGTATGGCGCTAAGAAGCCGAAGGCAGGTAAGAAGTAATTTAATTACTGCCGCTACACAAATTCGTTAATTCAAACCATAGGCTTGCCGGATTAAATCCGGTCAGGCGTTTATATAAATATAAATGCCGATCCTTAGCCAGGCGGGAGTTTGAACTTTCGAGTACCTATGATATCATTTTATGAAGGAGGGAAGACTATGCCAAGAAGAGGCAATATAGCAAAGCGTGACGTTTTGCCAGATCCTATGTACAATTCAAAGCTCGTTACACGTCTTATCAACAGCATCATGCTCGACGGTAAGAAGGGTGTAGCTCAGAAGATCGTTTACGATGCATTCGCAATCGTTGAAGAGAAATCCGGTAAGGATGCATTAGAGGTTTTTGAGGCAGCAATGGAGAATGTTATGCCGACAGTTGAGACAAAGTCCAGACGTGTCGGTGGTGCTAACTACCAGGTTCCGATCGAGGTTCGTCCTGAGAGACGCCAGACACTCGGACTCAGATGGTTAACTCAGTATTCCAGAGCTCGTTCCGAGAAGACAATGAAGGAGCGTCTTGCAAACGAGATCCTCGATGCCGTTAATGGTGCAGGCGGAGCAGCTAAGAAGCGCGAAGATACACACAGAATGGCAGAAGCAAACAGAGCATTCGCACATTACAGATGGTAATCGCTGTTTAGGAGGAAATTATGGCAAGAGAAGTTTCACTGGATATGACCAGAAATATCGGTATCATGGCCCACATTGATGCCGGTAAAACTACTACAACCGAAAGAATCCTTTATTATACAGGCGTTAACTACAAGATCGGTGAGACACATGAAGGTGCCGCAACAATGGACTGGATGGCTCAGGAGCAGGAGCGTGGTATCACTATCACATCCGCTGCTACAACTTGCTACTGGTCACATACCGACCTCGTAAATGCCGGCGATAAGAAGGAAATTGCAAAGAACAGACACAGAATCAACATCATCGATACCCCCGGCCACGTTGACTTCACAGTTGAGGTTCAGCGTTCTCTGAGAGTTCTCGACGGTTCCGTTACTGTTTTCTGCGCAAAGGGCGGCGTTGAGCCACAGTCCGAGACAGTTTGGAGACAGGCTGAGGAATATCATGTTCCGAGAATGGCTTTTGTCAACAAGATGGACATCATGGGTGCAGACTTCTACAGAGTTGTACAGATGATGAAGGACAGACTCAAGTGTAACGCTGTTCCGATTCAGCTTCCTATCGGCGCTGAGGATACTTTTAAGGGTATCATCGACCTCGTCGAGATGAAAGCTTACATCTACTACGATGACCTCGGAAAGGATATTCGTTGTGAGGATATTCCTGAGGATATGGTAGAGATTTCCAATAAGTATCACGAAGAGCTCATCGAGCACGTTGCCGAGATGGACGAGGACCTCATGATGCTTTACCTCGAGGGAGAAGAGATTCCTCAGAGCGACATCAAGAGAGTTATCCGTCAGTCCACTATCAACAACACAATGGTTCCTGTTACATGCGGTACAGCATACAGAAACAAGGGTGTTCAGAAGCTTCTTGACGCTATCGTTGACTACATGCCGTCTCCACTCGATGTTCCTGCTATCAAGGGTGTAAATCCTGATACAGAGGAAGAGGAAGAGAGACATTCAAGTGACGACGAGCCGTTCGCAGCTCTCGCATTTAAGATCGCAACAGACCCATTCGTCGGTAAGCTCGCATTCTTCCGTGTTTACTCCGGAACACTCGAGGCCGGCACACAGGTCTATAACTGCAATAAGGACAACAAGGAGCGTATCGGACGTATCGTTCAGATGCACGCTAACCAGAGAAAGGATATCGAGAAGGTTTACGCAGGTGATATCGCAGCTGCTGTTGGTCTCAAGAACACAACAACAGGTGATACTCTTTGCGACGAGAACCACCCAATCATCCTCGAGTCCATGAACTTCCCTGATCCTGTTATCCGTGTTGCTATCGAGCCTAAGACTAAGGCTGCACAGGAGAAGATGGGCATTGCCCTCGCAAAGCTTGCTGAAGAGGATCCTACCTTTAAGGCATACACAGACGAGGAGACAGGCCAGACTATCATCGCTGGTATGGGTGAGCTTCACCTCGAAATCATCGTTGACAGACTTTTCCGTGAGTTCAAGGTTGAGGCTAACGTAGGTAAGCCACAGGTTGCTTACAAGGAAACAATCCTCTCCAACTCTGACGTTGACTGCAAGTATGCACGTCAGTCCGGTGGTAAAGGTCAGTATGGTCACGTTAAGATCAGACTTGAGCCGAACCCGGGCAAGGGCTACGAGTTCGTTAACGCTGTTGTCGGTGGATCTGTTCCGAAGGAATACATTCCTGCTGTTGACGCAGGTATCCAGGGTGCTATGCAGTCCGGTGTTGTAGCAGGCTACAACGTTGTTGACTGTAAGGTAACACTTTATGATGGATCTTATCATGAGGTTGACTCCTCTGAAATGGCCTTTAAGATTGCCGGTTCTATGGCATTCAAGGAGGCTATGGGCAAGGCTAAGCCTGTTCTCATGGAGCCTATCATGAAGGTTGTTGTTACAACACCTGAGGAATACATGGGCGATGTTATCGGTGACCTTAACTCCAGACGTGGTATGATCCAGTCTATGGAGGCTATCACAGGCGGTCAGCAGATCACAGCTCAGGTTCCGCTTTCAGAGATGTTCGGTTACGCTACAGACATGCGTTCCAAGACACAGGGCCGTGGTGCTTATGTCATGGAGCCGGATACCTATGCTGAGGTTCCGAAGTCTGTTGCTGAGGGCATCATTTCCGAGAGAAGCAAGAAGTAATAAGACTTTTTGAAACAAAATATTTAATATCCGAGCTTTCGTAAGGTACGCCTTGCGAAAGCCCGCGGATTTAAAAATAAAGCTTGATTTTTCGCATTATTGTGGTAAAATTAAGCTAACAGTTTTAATTACTTTAATTATTTTGACTATTAAGGGAGGCAATTCCAATGGCAAAACAGAAATTTGAAAGAAATAAGCCACACGTTAACATTGGTACTATCGGCCACGTTGACCACGGCAAGACTACACTTACAGCTGCTATCACAAAGGTTCTTTCCTTCAAGGGACAGGCTGCTTTCGAGGATTATTCCATGATCGATAAGGCTCCTGAGGAGAGAGAGCGTGGTATCACAATCAACACAGCTCACGTTGAGTACGAGACAGACAAGAGACATTACGCTCACGTTGACTGCCCCGGCCATGCTGACTATGTTAAGAACATGATCACAGGTGCTGCACAGATGGACGGCGCTATCCTCGTTGTTTCCGCTGCTGACGGTCCTATGCCTCAGACAAGAGAGCACATCCTTCTTTCCAGACAGGTTGGTGTTCCTTACATCGTTGTTTTCATGAACAAGGCTGACCAGGTTGATGACGAAGAGCTCATGGATCTCGTCGAGATGGAGATCAGAGACCTCCTCAACGAGTATGAGTTCCCGGGTGATGACATTCCGATCGTTAAGGGTTCTGCTCTTAAGGCTCTCGAGTCCACATCCACAGACATCAATGCTCCTGAGTATGCTCCGATCCTCGAGCTCATGGATGCTGTTGACGCTTACATCCCGACTCCTGAGAGAAAGGCTGACCTTCCGTTCCTTATGCCTGTTGAGGATGTTTTCACAATCACAGGTCGTGGAACAGTTGCTACAGGTAGAGTTGAGCGTGGACAGATCAAGATGAACGAGACAGTTGAGATCGTTGGTCTTTCTGACGAGAAGAAGTCAACAGTTGTTACAGGTATCGAGATGTTCAGAAAGCTCCTCGATTACGCTGAGGCTGGTGATAACATCGGTACTCTTCTCCGTGGTGTTCAGAGAAACGAGATCGAAAGAGGCCAGGTTCTTGCTAAGCCGGGTTCAATTCACCCACACACAAAGTTCAAGGGTCAGGTTTACGTTCTTACTAAGGACGAGGGCGGCCGTCATACACCGTTCTTCAACAACTACAGACCTCAGTTCTATTTCAGAACAACAGACGTTACAGGTGTTATCAACCTTCCTGAGGGAACAGAGATGTGCATGCCTGGTGATAACGTTGTTATGGACGTTGAGCTCATTACACCAATCGCTATCGAAGAGGGACTCCGTTTCGCTATCCGTGAGGGTGGTAGAACAGTTGGTTCCGGTGTTGTTACAGCTATCAACGAGTAATTCGTAACTTCACAGACATTTTTTCGGGGCGGGGCGCAATTCCCCACCGGCGGTATAGTCCGCGACCTCCTTTTGGAGCTGATCAGGTGCGATTCCTGAACCGACGGTATAGTCCGGATGATAGAAGAAATGCAAGTATATCCTAACGATATAATTGGTATTTTAGCCCCGTAGTTTATTCTACGGGGCTTTTTACTTTTTTGTTCCGTTATTTGCGTTTCGTTTATCGGTTAATTTTTAAATTTTATCATAAGGAGAATGCAATAATGAAAATAAAAAGTAATACAAATATCAAAGCTCTCGTTCTTTCCGCTATGCTCGGTGCACTCGCATTCGCACTCATGTTTGTTGATTTCTCGGTACCTTTTATGCCGGCATTCATCAAGATGGATGTTTCCGACTTGCCTGCACTCATCGGTGCAATCACCATGGGTCCGGTTTCGGGTGTTGTCATTGAGCTTTTGAAGAATGTACTTGAACTATTAGTCAGAGGTACAACAACTGGCTATGTCGGTGAGCTCTCAAACTTCTTGCTTGGCTGTCTCTTCGTGGTTCCCGCAGGTCTTATCTATAAGTCCAAAAAGACTCAGCAGGCTGCAATTCTTGCTGCACTTGTCGGTGCACTCGTAATGGGTCTTGGAAGCTTCTTCACAAACTACTTCCTTGTATACCCAATCTACTACAATTTCATGCCGAAGGAAGCTATTCTTCAGGCTTATCAGGCAATCTTCCCCGGCGTGAAGTCTATTGCTCAGTGCTTGTGGGTTTTCAACGTACCGTTTACCTTTATCAAGGGTATGCTTTCTACTGTAGTTTTGGCTGTTGTTTATAAGCCGCTAAAGCCCGTTATTAAGGCAAGAGTTTATTAAGAGCTTGAAATGAAATCAGAGCAAAAATTCAATTTAGGATTTTGAGAACAATCTCCGTCAGCACTTTTGTGTGTTTGACGGAGATTTTTTGTGCTCAAATGTATGCGAAAATGGCGAATAAAATTATTTTAAAAAATTTTTTGAGGGCTTTTTTGCAAGATTTGAACTTTGATATTAATTCGAATATTCAATTATGGCACATATGTGAATAATCTGTAACACACATTGCAATTTTTGCGATATTTTAAACTGCGATTCCTCAAAATTGAAGTTTGACCATCGGTCAATTTCACGCGCTCAAAACTGGTAGCACTTTAACCCGTAAAAATGAGAATTCTGACCGTTGGTTTTATGCAAAATAGGGCAGTTTTAAGCCATTTTCTGCCATTTTGGAGGGGTTGACAAGAACGGCTTTCGGTGTTATCATTTGCTTGTCAGTTGAGGACAGAACAAAAACAAATGTCCTTGCACAAAATACATTATTTGCATATCTTATGATTAATTCATATAGACAAATCTAAGTTAACGGAGGAAATTCACTATGAAAAAGATTGCTAATTTATTTAAGAAGTCCACACTTGAGAGAGTATACGTTAGAAGATCTCACAAGATGAGCAATGCCGAGCTCGTTAACACAGGATTCGGCTGCTCCTACATCAGATTCTGATAAAAACCTCATCAAACCGATGTATGAAAATTAACAAAAGTAAGCTGCGGAGCTAATCTGCAGCTTATTTTTTGTTTTAGGGGCAATCGGTGTTGAAATAAATGAGCATAAGTGATATTATGCATTCAGATTTGTGTATACAAGCTGTTAAGCTTAAGAAGGAAGGAATGTATAATGAAAGCACCGATTACATTTGCAATTGCCGGTTTCGGCTCAAGAGGAAGCACCTACGCTTCAATGGCAGAGCTTTATCCCGAGAAAATCAAGGTTGTGGCTGTTGCCGACATCGTCCCCGAAAAGGTGGAGCAGGCTAAGAAGCTTTATAATATCGCTGATGATATGTGTTTCACAAGTGCCGAAGAAATGCTCGCTAAGCCCAAGCTTGCCGATGTAGTGTGCATCTGCACTATGGACAGACAGCATGTTGACGAGGGTATTATGGCTCTTGAAAAGGGATATGACATCGTGCTCGAAAAGCCGATTAGCCCTGATTTAGATAAGTGTCAGGAACTTCTCGAAGCCGCAAAGGGAAAGAACAACAGAATTATCGTTTGCCATGTTCTCAGATACACGGCATTTTACAATAAGCTTTATGATTTGATTCATGACGGCAGAGTCGGCGATGTAGTAAGCGTTACTGCTAATGAGAATGTCGCTTATTGGCATCAGGCTCATTCGTTCGTCAGAGGAAACTGGAGAAACTCCAAGCTTTCAAGCCCGATGATTCTTCAGAAGTGTTGTCACGATATGGATATTCTTATTTGGCTTACTGGTAAGACATGTAAGAGAATATCTTCATTCGGCTCAACTCACCTGTTCAAAAAGGAGTGCGCTCCCGAGGGTGCTACACCGTACTGCATGGGCGGTTGCAAGGCTAAAGACAAGTGCGTGTTTGATGCAGAGAAGATTTATGTCACAAACGAGGGAACTGGAATTGACCACACCGTAAGCTTTATGAGTGAGGTTCTCGCTATCAACCCAACAAGAGAGAAGATATACGACGCTATCGAGCACGGCCCGTACGGCAGATGCGTTTATATGTGCGATAACGACGTTGTCGACCATCAGGTTATCAACATGGAGATGACGGACGGCAGTACGCTCAATTTCACAATGTGTGCGTTCACCGATAAATGCTATCGCTATATTCACATCATGGGAACGGGCGGAGAAATCACAGCCGACATGAAGTCAAACATCATAACAGTCGAGACCTTCGGACAGGAGAAGGAAGAGATTGACGTTAAGCTTCTTTCGGCAGACCTTCGCGGTCATGGCGGAGGAGACAGCGGCATGATAAGCGAATTTGTCGATATGCTGATTAACGACGAGGAGCCGAACCACAGAACGACAAGCCTTTCAAGAAGTATGGAGAGCCATTTCATTGCTCTTGCTTCCGAGGAATCGAGGCTAAACGGCGGAAAAGTTATAGATCTTGACGAGTTCAAGACAAAGCAGGCTGACTGATAAATCACGATATAAAGCCCTCTGTTTATTTTGACAGGGGGCTTTATTTTGTATCCAAATGTGAAATTTTATAAAATACTTATTATCAATCCTTGCAATATGTCATTAATTATTGTAAAATGTTTACAACTGATAGAGTACAGTCAGGATTGAAAGGAATGGTATATAATGGCTTTAAAGCTTGAAACAGGCTATCTTAAGAATTTTATTGCACCGGACGAATATGAGGCAATTTCCGCTCAGGTAAAGAGTGCTCATGATCTTCTTACTTCCGGCAAGGGCCCGGGAAGCGACTTCCTCGGCTGGATGACACTTCCGACAGATTATGACAAGGAAGAGTTCGCAAGAATTAAGAAGGCAGCAAAGAAAATTCAGGATTCCTGTGATGTTTTCATCGTTATCGGTATTGGCGGATCTTACCTCGGAGCAAGAGCAGCTATCGAGTTTATGAAATCCGATAAGTACAACGACCTTCGCAAGGGCACACCTGCTATTTACTATGCGGGTAACTCACTTTCCTCAACTCATCTTCACGAGCTTCGTGAGATCTGCGAGGGCAAGGATGTCTGCATTAATATGATTTCCAAATCCGGTACTACAACCGAGCCGGCAATCGCATTCAGAATTTTCCGTGAGCTTCTCGAGGAGAAGTACGGCAAAGAGGGTGCAAGAGAAAGAATCTTCTGCACAACAGACAGAGCAAAGGGAACACTTAAGCATTTGGCTGATAAGGAAGGCTACGAGACCTTCGTTGTTCCGGATGACGTCGGAGGCAGATTCTCCGTTTTGACAGCAGTCGGACTTCTTCCAATAGCTGTTGCGGGTATTGACATTGACGCTCTTATGGAGGGCGCAAGATTCGCTCAGAACAAGTATGTAGATCCCGATATCATGCATAACGATTGCTATCTTTATGCCGCTATCAGAAATATTCTTTACAGAAAGCACAAGGGAATTGAGGTTCTCGTTTCCTATTCACCGAGATTCACTCTCATGAACGAGTGGTGGAAGCAGCTCTTCGGCGAGTCCGAGGGTAAGAACGGCAGAGGAATCTATCCTTCATCCTGCGTATTCTCAACAGACCTTCACTCACTCGGTCAGTTCATGCAGGAGGGCTCAAGAACCATGTTCGAGACAACAGTCCTTTTCGACAAGAGATCGAGAGACTTTGTCATCGGCAACGATCCCGAGAATGTTGACGGACTCAACTTCCTCGAGGGCAAGAAGATGTCTTGGGTCAACAAGATGGCTTTTGAGGCTACTGTTCTCGCTCACACAGAGGGCGGAGTACCGCAGATCGTTCTCGAGTGCCCTGACTTTACAGAGCACACTCTCGGTGAGATAATCTATTTCTTCGAGAAGGCTTGTGCAATCAGCGGTTATCTTCTCGCTGTCAACCCGTTCAACCAGCCCGGTGTTGAGAACTACAAGAAGAAAATGTTCGCACTTCTCGGAAAGCCCGGCTACGAGGCAGAGAGAGAGGTTCTCGAGGCACAGATTTCTAAGGCTCAGGAAGAGCTTAAGAGTGTCGATTTTTAAGGGATAATCCCCTTTCAAGTAAATACATTTAGGAGGAGCAAATAATGATTACTCTTTTAACAGGAAAAAAAGGTTCAGGAAAGACCAAGAAGCTCATCGAGCTCGCAAATAAGGCTGCAAGTGAGTCCAAGGGAAACGTTGTTGTTCTCGAGAAGGGCTCTAAGCTCACATATGATATCGCACCGGCAATCCGTCTTATCAATGTTGATGATTACAGCGTAAACGGCGAAGCTGCTCTTCAGGGCTTTGTATGCGGTATCCTCGCAGGTAACTACGACATCACAGATGTTTTCGTAGACTCTACTCTCAAGGTTATCAATGAGGAAGAGCTTGATGCATTCGTAACAGGTCTTGCACCTGCCGCAAAGGATGTTAACATCGTTCTTCTCGTTTCTGCAGACGACGCTGACATTCCGTCAAGCCTCACAGATTACATCGCAAAGTAATCTTACGAAGTAAGACCTAATTACCGGCAGGACTTACCCTGTCGGTAATTTTGAATATAGCCCAAAGATAAAAAATGAGGTAAATTTCTTGAAAAATACGGAAATTCCTCCCTCATTTTTTCTTGACAAACGGGCTTAGTGTAAGTATAATAGACAAGTACGGTTTGAGGTGACTTATGCGTATTGACCTAACAAGGGTTTTTGCGGATGAAGAGAAGCAAATCGATATCGATTATGCTTTCAGCTTGAAAGACACCGAAATTGACGGAGCTTATCCTTTTGTTTCACCCGTAAAGGTGACGGGAGTGATTAAGCCGTTTGCCGGTTCTGCCGAGCTTACCGCACACGTGGAATATGTTTATTCCAAACCATGCGACAGATGTGCCGAGGAAACAACAAAGAACCTCAGTCTCGATGTATCTCACACAATCGTTTCTGAGCTTAGCAACGAGGAGGATGACGATTCCTTCATCGTTATCGAGAATAAAGAGCTTGATTTAGACGAGCTTATCTATTCCGATTTGATTCTCGAGATGCCTGTCAAGTTCCTGTGCAGTGATGACTGCAAGGGATTATGCCCTACTTGCGGAGCTAATCTCAACAGGACAACCTGCGATTGCAGTAAATCCCAAATAGATCCGAGATGGGCTATTCTGGGACAACTTATAGATGATTAAATTATAAGAGGAGGTGCTAAGCCATGGCTGTACCAAAGGCTAAAGTATCCAGTGCAAGACAGAATAAGAGACGTTCCAATGTTTGGAAGTTAAGTGCCCCTGCCCTCATGAAATGCCCACAGTGCGGTGAGTACAAGACACCTCACAGAGTATGTGGCAACTGCGGATATTACAACGGCAGACAGGTTATCAACAAGGAAGCTTAAGTAATATTTTTGCTTACTGATTTTGTAATGCACGATAGAGAAGGGGATCACCTCTTCTCTATTTTTTTGCTTGAATTTTGGATTTTTATCGACAATTTGCGTAAAAATCTGATATAATTAAAATGATAGTGTTTTGTTTAGGCACAAATTACAGAAGACAGATTAAGTATGACTGAATTTGAAGAGAGATACGGCAAAATTGTGAAGGTTGTTGCCGCACTTATATGGGACGGCGACAAGAAAAGATTTTTGGCGTGCAGAAGACCGCCCCACAAAACAAGAGGTTTGCTGTGGGAATTTGTCGGCGGAAAGGTCGAAAAGGGAGAAACGCCCAAGGATGCTCTCGTTCGTGAATGCGAGGAGGAGCTTGCGGTTAAAGTGAAGGTAAATGATGTTTTTGCCGAGTTAACACACGAGTATCCCGATATGACCGTGAGGCTGACGCTTTTTAACTGTGAGATAGAATCCGGCGAGCCTAAGCTTCTCGAGCACGCAGAAATAAAATGGATGACCCCTGCCGAGACGGACGAATATCAATTTTGTCCGGCAGATGAAGATATATTGAAAAAGCTCAAAGAGCTTGATTTCGAAGAAAATAAGGAGGAAGAAAGATGTCAAAACCGATAGTAGCAGTAGTCGGAAGACCGAATGTCGGAAAGAGCACGCTTTTTAATAAGCTCATCGGTCAGCGACTTTCAATAGTCGAGGACACCCCCGGCGTAACAAGAGACAGAATCTTCGGCGAATGCGAATGGCAGACAAGGAAATTCACCCTCGTTGATACAGGCGGTATCGAGCCGAAGTCGAACGATGTTATCATTTCTCAGATGAGAGAGCAGGCTCAGCTTGCTATGGACAGTGCCGACGTAATTATTTTTGTTACAGATTTGCGTTCGGGCGTTGTAAATACAGATATGGAAATTGCGGATATGCTCATGCGCTCCCGTGTTCCTGTTGTTCTTTGCGTAAACAAATGCGACTCCGTAGGCGATCCGCCCGCAGAGTTCTATGAATTCTATAATTTGGGTCTCGGCGATCCGATTGCCGTTTCTTCAGTTCACGGCCACGGAACAGGTGACTTGCTCGATGCTGTCATGCAGTATTTCCCACCTGAAGACGACGAGGACGAGACAAGCGAGATTATCAAGGTTGCCGTTATCGGCAAGCCGAATGTAGGAAAGTCCTCACTTGTAAACCGTGTATCGGGCGAAAACAGATGTATTGTTTCCGATATTGCCGGCACAACAAGAGACGCAATCGACATGACGATTGAGAATAAATTCGGCACATTTACATTTATCGATACAGCAGGTCTCAGACGCCAGAGCAGAGTAAACGATTCCATCGAGAAATATTCTAACCTCAGAGCAGAGATGGCTGTCGACAGAGCGGATGTATGCGTTATTATGATTGACGCTGAGGTCGGATTTACCGAGCAGGACTCAAAGGTTGCGGGAATCGCACACGAGGCCGGAAAGGGCTGTATTATTGCTGTCAACAAGTGGGATGCCGTCGAAAAGGATACGGGCACACTTGAGGCTTACAGAAAGTCTCTCGAGAACGATTTCTCGTTTATGTCATATGCACCGATTATATTCATTTCGGCTAAGACTGGACAGAGACTCGATCAGCTTTTCGAGATGATTAAGACCGTTGCCGCAAACAATGCCATGAGAATCACAACGGGTACGCTCAACGATATTCTCGCTCAGGCTACCGCAAGAGTTCAGCCACCGACGGACAAGGGCAGACGACTCAAGATTTATTATCTCACACAGGCAAGCACAAGACCGCCAACGTTTGTTTTCTTTGTTAATTCAAAGGAGCTTTTCCATTTTTCTTATCAGAGATATTTGGAGAACAGAATCAGAGAGGTTTTCGCACTTGACGGAACTCCGATTCATTTTATAATCAGAGAAAAGGGCGAAAAGAATCCTCAGTAATTTAAGTGCCGATACCTCACCGTATTTGCGCGGTGGGGTGTATGGGTGCGTCAATCCTAAAGTAAACAAATAAAGGACGGATAGTACTATGCATGCATCAGACATTCCATATATTATTGTTCCGGCAATACTTTCGGCAATAATCTCATATTTGCTCGGAAGTCTCAATTTTTCTATAATTTTAACAAAGCTTAAGCATGACGATGTAAGAAAATACGGCAGCGGAAACGCCGGCATGACCAATATGCTCAGAGTCTACGGCAAAGGCCCTGCTGTCGCAACCTTCGTGCTTGATTTTTTGAAGTGTGCGGCGGCAATACTCATTGCACGTGCCATGATAAGAACTACCGTGGACGCAAACCTTCTCTCAGTTGATTATGTTGATTTGAGCGGTTATGTCGCCGGTTACGCTTGTATGCTCGGCCATATGTTTCCGATTTATTTCGGATTCCGTGGCGGTAAGGGCGTTGTCACAAGCACAGCTCTCATGCTCTTTATCGACTGGAGATGCTTCATTGCGGTCATTGCCGTATTTCTTATCATATTTGTTTGGAAGAAGATAATTTCCCTAGGTTCGATAATCGGTGCGGCGGTTTATCCTATTTCAACATTCCTGTTCACTTACTTTTTTGATTTCTACAAAAGTCCGCTTGCTAACCACGGAGACAAGACGGGTATGTATGTTATACTCGTAACATTGCTCTCGGTACTTGTCGGCGCAACCATTATCATCAAGCATCACGCAAACATCAAGCGTCTGATTGATGGAACTGAAAAGCCGATAACCGCAAAAAAGGCTTGAAATGGCTAAAAGGTTGACTAATCATTGAAAATGTAGTATTATAATTCGGTGTAATATGTAAACCGAATTATTCGGCAGTAAAATTGATTTGTAAATTCTAAAGTGTAAATAAAACAAATAATAGGAAGTGTAATTTTGGATAAATTTATTATCAGGGGCGGTAACGTTCTGAACGGCGAGGTAACGATAAGCGGAGCGAAAAATGCTGCCGTTGCTATTATCCCGGCGGCTCTTCTTGCAGAAGGCCCGTGCAGAATCGAGAATGTGCCTGATGTTTCCGATGTCAATATCCTCACATCGATTTTGACTCAGATGGGAGCAGATGTTCATTACGTCGATAAAAACACAATTGATATAGACCCTACAACCATAGATACCTATGAGGTTCCGAGCGATCTCGGACGAAAGATGCGCGGCTCTTATTATTTTATCGGAGCATTGCTCTCGAGATTTAACAAGGCTATCGCTCCGCTTCCGGGAGGCTGTGACTTCGGCGTCAGACCTATTGACCAGCACCTCAAGGGCTTCGAGGCACTCGGCTGCACCTATGATGTCAAGGAGAATGCTCAGATTGAGGTTTATGCCGACAAGCTTAAGGGCGCAAACATCTACCTTGATATGGTTACTGTCGGTGCAACCATAAATATCATGCTTGCGGCGGTTAAGGCTGAAGGCCTAACTGTAATCGAGAATGCCGCAAGAGAGCCGCATATCGTTGACGTGGCGAACTTTCTCAACACAATGGGAGCAAACATCAGCGGTGCGGGCACAGATACGATAAAGGTAAGAGGAGTTAAGCACCTTAAGGGTGTTTGCTATTCCGTCATTCCCGATCAGATTGAAGCGGGAACATACATGGCTGCCGTTGCGGCTACGGGCGGAAATGTTCTCATCAAGAATGTTACTCCGAAGCATCTCGAGTCTATCACGGCAAAGCTTGAAGAGATGGGCGTAAAGATTTATGAGTATGACGATGCTGTAAGAGTTGTTCGTGACCAGCCGCTCAAGAAGTGCAACGTCAAGACTATGCCGCATCCGGGATTTCCTACCGATATGCAGCCGCAAATCGGAGTTGTGCTCAGCGTTGCAAACGGAACAAGCATCATTAACGAGAATGTTTGGGAGAACCGTTTCAGATATATCGAGGAATTGAAGCGCCTCGGCGCAAAGATTACCGTAAACGGAAGAATTGCCGTTATCGAGGGTGTGCCTGAGCTTAAGGGCGGCCCCGTTAAGGCGGTCGATTTGCGTGCAGGTGCCGCAATGATTATCGCAGGTCTTGTGGCAAAGGGAACCACGAGCGTTGAGGAAATTAAACATATCCAGCGTGGCTATGAGGATATTGTCGGCAAGCTTACCAAGCTTGGAGCGGATATTTATCTTCAGCAGAAGCCGGATTCTGCGGCGGACAGAATCGGTTAAGAGAATATAAACGATAAAATGAAATACAGTCTCGGCAAAACCGAGACTGTTTTTTTGCGAGGTTAGGTTAATGGCGAGACTTATTCCGCTTTTCAGCGGCAGCAGTGGAAACAGCTACTTTTTGGGCGAAAATGACAACGGAATACTCATTGACATCGGCAGAAACTGCAAGCAGACCACCGAGATGTTAAAGAGCCTGAATATTGCTCCTGAGGCGGTGAAAGCAATTTTTGTCACGCACGAGCACAGCGACCATGTGAAGGGCTTGAGAGTTTTTTCTTCAAAGTACAAAACTCCCGTGTATGCGACAGGCGGCACACTCGGTGCACTCAGAAGCATGGGAGAGCTCAACGATAAGTTTCCGCAGTATGAGATTGGAGAGGGTGCAGTAGCGGCGGGAATGAGCGTGTTTCCGTTCCATACATCCCACGATTGTGCAGAAAGCTGCGGCTATCGTGTTGAGATGCCTGACGGAAAGATTTTCTCGCTTGCGACTGACCTCGGCTTTGTTTCCGATGAGGTCAAGGACGGCATAAAAGGCTCGGACTATATTGTCATAGAGTCTAATCACGATGTGAGAATGCTCAACAACGGCCCGTATCCGTATCAGCTGAAAAGAAGAATACTCTCCGACCGAGGACACCTCTCGAACGACAGCTGTGCACATTTTCTCCCCGAGCTCATCAAGAACGGCACGAGAAGCTTCATGCTTGCTCATTTAAGCCACGAGAACAATCTTCCTGAGCTTGCTTACGAGACAAGCGCATGCGAGCTTAAAATGGAGGGTATGCACGAAAATATCGACTTCACGCTCACCTGTGCGAGAAGAGAGAACACGGACGGTAGAACAATTATTTTTTAACGGAGAAAAGTAAAGGGTATGCAGACGGTTAAAATTATTTGTGTCGGAAACCTCAAGGAGAAATATTGGCGTGACGCCGTGAGCGAATATACCAAGCGTTTGGGAGCGTTCTGTAAGTTCTCTATTGACGAGATAGCCGAATATAAGCTTCCGAATAATCCTGCCGAGAAGGACATAGAGAAAGCCCTTAACGAGGAGGGAAAAATAATCTTAAAGCATGCGGCGGACGCACGATGCAAGATTATTCCGCTTGTCATCGAGGGAAAGACCTATTCATCCGAGGGCCTCGCAAAAATGATAGAAAACGAGGCGGTCGGCGGAGAGAGTGCGATAGCCTTTGTTATCGGTTCGTCTCACGGGCTTTCCGACGAGGTGAAAAAAGCGGGAAAGGGTATTTCCATGTCTCCCATGACATTTCCGCACCAGCTTGCGAGGGTTATGCTGTGCGAACAGATTTATCGTGCTTTCTCGATAAACAACGGCAGTAAGTATCACAAGTAAAATTTTTCTAAAGTTTTGTAAAAGTCGCAGATTATCTTCTGCGGCTTTATTTTGTTGTTCATATATACAAATTTTTAGGCGAAATTACAGGAATAAATCCCGTTTAATATCTTTGCTCTTTCATTAAATTTGGGAAGATTTATGAGATTAACCGTTTTCAGTTGTTGATTGTTTAACAGTTAAATTAGTTATATGTCAAGCAAATTCCCATTTAGAAAATTACAAATGATTAAACCTTATTAACCTTGATCCCTCGGTATAGCACAAGTGCCGGGGGATATTTTCTGTCTAAGAAAAATTCTTGAAAATTTATTTATCGGGTGTAATCGGAGAAGAAGAAAAACATTTCGATTTTGTGAGCTTGATTATTTAAACAAACTTTTTTTATTAAGAGAAATATTATAAATATAATAATTTTTATTTCGCCGTGTTTTGCGTTGGCATTGATTTTCTGAATTTTTGAAAATTTGCGGCTTGATTTTTATCAGGTTTTTAATAATATGTTTGGCTTAATCAATTTAACCTAAGACAGTATTGATTATTAAATAATCATCCGTTAAAATGACCAAAGTTCATAATTTTATTTTTAATTTAGGAAAATAATTTTAGTTTATTCTGCGTTTGTGCAATATTGATATAATTAAAACGCAAACAATAGAAAAATTGTTGACTTTTTCTCGTTTTGAGAGTAGGATGAATTTGCACTTAAAGCCCAAGGTTGTGCGGGGCAATAAGCTGTATAAGGTTATAAGGTTTAACAGGAGGATTTTTCAATGAAAAACTGGCGTAAGGTTTTAGCAGTGGTTTTGACACTTGCTATGGCAGTTTCAATGGTCGCTTGCGGTTCAAGCGGCGGTTCTTCCTCAGAGGCTTCTTCTGAAGCATCGACAGAGTCTACTGAGTCTTCTGCATCGGAAGAATCTACAGAGGCAGAATCAAGCGAGGAGTCTTCAGAGGCAGAGTCTTCTGCAGCTGAGACAACAGACACAGATGCAGACGCAACTCCGAGAAACGAAACAGTTTACTTCGGCGGACAGCAGTGGGGCACAGCTAACGACATCAACCCCTACTCATCCAACTCAAACTGCTTCCCGATGTCACAGGCTGACTCGGCTCGTGAGATTGTTTACGAGACACTTTATATGTACAACATGCTCGACGGTTCAGTCGTACCGCTCCTTGCAGACGGCGACTGGGTTATGAGTGACGACCAGAAGACAATCACAGTCAAGATTAATCAGGCTGCTCATTGGTCAGACGGAACTCCTTTAACAGCTAACGACGTTGTTGCTACATTCAACGCTCACATTAAGTATGAGTCCAATACAGGCGCAGACATGGGTCTTTACATCGCTTCCTGCGAGGCAACTGATGATTACACAGTAGTCTTCACAGCTAACGAAGAGAACTTCAACCCACTTAAGCTCCAGGAGTACATGCCGAAGCTCTTTATCGCACAGGCAGCTTACATCGAGAAGATGGAAGAAGAGTGCGGCGGCGATTCCGAGAAGTTTAAGAACGCTACATGGTGGGATGCACCTCATTCCGGCCCATATACACTCACAGTTCATAACGATCAGAAGCTCGTCTTCACAAGAGACGATAACTATTGGGGACAGGACGAGTCCATGTGGGGCAAGCTTCCTGCACCTAAGTACCTTGCTCACAACATCTATTCCGGAAACGATACAACAGCTATCGCATTCGAGAACGGTGAAATCGATATCGACCAGCAGTTCGTTGCTAACATCTGGACATACTGGGAAGACAAGGGACTTGATATTTCCACTTACATTGACGAGGCTCCTTACTATGTAAACGCATCAATGCCTACACTTTGGTTCAACTGCCAGACAGAGGGTCTTGATCAGACAGCAGTCAGAAAAGCTATCGCAATGGCAACAGACTTCGATCAGATTATTTCTTCCGCAATGTCAGGTTATTCCTACACATTCGCAGAGGTTCCGCATTCACTCTTCAACCCGACTGACGCTGAGCAGGAGTGGTTCAAGAAGTGCGACGAGGACGGTTCACTTACAGCTACTAACTTCGCTGGTAAGGATGTAGACGGTGCAAACGCTCTTCTCGATGAGGCAGGTCTTAAGGATACAGACGGCGACGGCTACAGAGAGTACAACGGCAAGAAGCTTGAGTTCACAGTTGAGTGCCCGACAGGTTGGTCAGACTGGAACGCATCTTGCGAAATCGTTGCAGCAGCAGGTCAGAATATCGGTATCGACCTCACAACTTACTTCCCAGAAGCATCCGTTTGGACAGAAGACCTCCAGACAGGCGGATATGACCTCATCATGACAACCATGACAGGCGCAGGCATCGACGCTATGTGGCTTCGTGCTTACCAGACAATGTGGGGCTTCGGCGGCGAGATTCCTGAGAGAATCACATACGGTTACTCAAGATGGTACAACGAGAGAGCAGACGAAATCCTCTCTACTATCCCTGTAACAACAGACGAAGATGAGCTTGTAGCACTCTACAAGGAGCTCAACCTTCTCTACAACGAGGAAGTTCCTTCCTACGCTCTCATGTACAGACCGGTTTACTTCCACGAGACAAACGAGTCTGTATGGACAGGTTGGCCTGAGCAGGGCGACGGCAACAACATTCCTCCGACAGTTGCAACTGACGGTTACGGAATTGCTGCTCTCTACAACATCTATCTTGCTGACGAATAATTAAACGATTATCGAAAGCTTAAAATCAATCGGATTTTAAATCAGAAAGTTTGGTAAAAAGATTTAAACCTTAATTAACTTCGGTCCCCTCGGCATAGCACAAGTGTCGGGGGGACATTCTTTGTTTATTCCAAGGGATAAAAAGTAACGATTTGTAATAAGAATTTAGCGTTTTTAACCGTTTTACTGCACTTTTTATCAATTTTTGGCAAAAATCGAGCGTTTTTTGTGAAATTTAAGTGAAATTTGTGTTGACTTTATGAATAAGTAGGTCTATAATAAATCACGCGTAAGAACCTAAATTGTGCGAGGTTCTGTATGTATAAGGTATTTTTATAGGAGGATTTCATCTACATGAAAAACTGGCGTAAAGTTTTAGCAGTGGTCTTAACACTTGCTATGGCAGTTTCAATGGTAGCTTGCGGCTCAAGCAGCTCTTCTTCGAGCACAGCTGAGTCTTCTGCAGACACAGCAGAGTCTTCAGAGGCAGCTACAACAGAGGAGTCAACAGACGCAGAGGCATCTGACGAGACTTCGACAACAGATACAGCAACAGAGGATGTTGACACAACACCGAGAAACGAAACAGTTTACATCGGCGGTCAGCAGTGGGGCACACCTAACGATGCTAACCCATACTCTTCCAACTCCAACAACTATGTTCTCTCTCAGACAGACTCCGCTCGTGAGCTCGTTTATGAGACACTTTACATGTACAACATGCTTGACAACTCTTGCGTACCGCTTCTTGCTGACGGCGCATGGGAGACAAGTGAAGACCAGAAGTCAATCACAGTTCACCTGAACGAGGATGCTGCATGGTCTGACGGCACAGCTTTCACAGCTGATGATGTTGTTGCTACATTTGATGCTCACATCAAGTATGAGTCCAACACAGGCGTTGACATGGGTCTTTACATTTCTTCCGTAGAGGCTACAGATGAGCACACAGTAGTTTTCCACGCTAACGAGGAGAACTTCAACCCGCTTAAGATGCAGGAGTACTTACCGAAGCTCTACATCTGCCAGAAGGCTTACATCGAGAAGATGGCAGAGGAGAACAGTGACTCCGAGTCCTTCAAGAACGCTACTTGGTGGGATGCACCTCACACAGGTGCTTACGGCTTCACAGTCTACAACGACCAGAAGATCCTTCTCACAAGAGATGATAACTACTGGGGCCAGGCAGATTCCATGTGGGGTCAGCTTCCGGTTCCGAAGTATGTTTGCCACAACATTTACACAGGTAACGACACAACAGCTGTTGCTTTCGAGTCCGGCGAGATTGACGTAAGCCAGCAGTTCGTTTCCAACATTTGGACATACTGGGAAGACAAGGGTCTCGATATTTCAACATATATCGACGAGGCTCCTTACTACATCGATGCTTCCATGCCTACACTCTGGTTCAACTGCCAGAGATCAGGTCTTGATCAGACAGCAGTCAGAAAGGCTATCGCAATGGCTATTGACTACGATCAGATCATTTCCACAGCAGTTTCCGGTTATTCTTACACATTCACAGAGATTCCTCACTCCCTCTTCAACCCGACTGACGCTGAGCAGGAGATGTTCAAGAAGTGTGATGAGGACGGTTCACTCACAGCTCTCAACTTCGCTGGCAAGGACTACGACGGCGCTAACGCTCTCCTCGACGAGGCTGGCATCACAGATACAGACGGCGACGGCATCAGAGAGTACAACGGCGAGAAGCTCTCCTTCAAGGTAGAGTGCCCAACAGGTTGGTCTGACTGGAACGCATCTTGCGAAATCGTTGCAGCTGCAGGTACAGAGATCGGTATCGAGATCACAACTTACTTCCCTGAGACTTCTGTTTACACAGATGATGAGCAGCTTGGTACTTTCGACATGGTAATGGCTACTATGACAGGTGCTGCTGTTGATGCTATGTGGTCTCGTGCTTACCAGACAATGTACGGCTTCGGCGGCGAGATTCCTGAGAGACTTTCCTTCGCTTACTCAAGATGGTACAACGAGAGAGCTGACGAGATCCTCGCAACTATCCCGACAACAACAGATGAGGACGAGCTTGTAGCACTCTACAAGGAGCTCAACACAATCTACAACACAGAGGTTCCTTCTGTTGCTCTTATGTACAGACCGGTTTACTTCCACCAGGTTAACGAGTCCGTATGGTCCGGTTGGCCGGAGCAGGGCGATGGTCTCAACATTCCTCCGACAGTTGCAACTGACGGTTACGGAATTGCTGCTCTCTACAACATCTATCTCGTAGAGGAATAATTCTAAATCTTTAGAATTGGCGGTCGCTTAACAGAGTTAAACATCGTTAAAACCGATAATTGAATGAATTTCCCTCGGCAGAGCACAAATGCCGAGGGATTTTTATGCTTTTGCCAGTGAATAACAAAAGTTGATAACTTTTAGGTGAAAACATATAAATTCTAGTTAAACAATTACAATTTAGTAATATAACGATTACAATATTGTAATTTATATTAAATTGCTATATTTTATCGATATCAGATTTTAAATCGTGTTTGCAAAAAGAAGATTTTAATAAATATTATAAAAATATAAATTTTGGATTGAAAAATTGAAGCTTTCCAAAATTGTATACAATGCCGACTTGAAAAGTGAAAATCACCAATGATATGAAGTTTTTCATAGATATTTTAAGGTTACAAAATGTAACAATTTGCGCTTTTAACTGTAGTTGCAAAAGATAATTTAGTGGTATATTATTTGCACATAAGGTAGTAACCTTGTCGGATAGGTTACAGGTATAGGGAGGATTTTCACATGAAAAACTGGCGTAAGGTTTTATCAGTGGTCTTAACACTTGCGATGGCAGTTTCGATGGTAGCATGCGGTTCGAGCAGCTCGTCTTCTTCTACTTCCACAGAAGAATCGACAGAGAGCAGTGCAGCTGAGTCTACCGAAGAAAAGTCTGAGGCAGCTTCAAGCGAAGAGGCTTCCGAGGAATCAAGTGAGACAACCACAGAGACAGGCACATCTAATTATGATTCCACACCGAGGAACGAGACACTCTATTTTGGCGGAATCAACGCAGATAAGGCGAACGACATCAATATTTATTCGCCGAACTCATCATGTATGGCTCAGGCACAGTCCAGCTACTCTTATGTAGAGACTTATGAGACACTTTACATGTACAACATGCTCGACGGTGAGATTTATCCGCTTCTCGCAGACGGACAGCCCGAGTATTCCGAGGACGGCTCCGAGATTACCGTTCACATCAATCAGGATGCTCATTGGTCGGACGGAACACCTGTCACAGCTAATGACGTTGTTGTAACTTACAACACACATGTTCAGGTTGGTTCTACAATCGGCTCTGATTTCTCACAGTATATGACAGTTGAAGCAACAGATGATTACACAGTAGTATTCAAGGCTGTTGAAGGCAATGTCAACCCGATTAAGATGCGTTCTTATCTTCCATATGCTTATGTAGGCCAGGCTGCTTACATCGAGGCTAAGCTCGAGGAGTATAAGGATAACAACGAAAGCTTCAAGACCGACACATGGTGGGATGCACCGCACTCCGGCCCTTACACACTCGTTGTTCATACAGATGAGAAGGTTCTCTTTGAGAGAGACGATAACTATTGGGGACAGGCTGAGTCCATGTGGGGCGAGCTTCCTCATCCTAAGTATCTCTGCCACAACACATTCTCAGGCAACGACACACAGGCTGTTGCATTTGAGAACGGCGAAATCGATATGAACCAGCAGTTTGTTTCCAACATTTGGACATACTGGGAAGACAAGGGTCTTGATATTTCCACATATCTCGATGAGGCACCTTACTTCGTAGACGCTTCCATTCCGTCCATCTGGTTCAACTGCCAGCAGGACATCACAGATAACGCAGCAATCAGACGTGCTATTGCTTACGCTATCGACTACGATCAGATTATTTCTTCCGCAATGTCAGGTTATTCCTACACATTCGCAGAGGTTCCGCATTCACTCTTCAACCCGACTGACGCTGAGAAGGAGCTCTATGCTAAGTGCAACGATATAGTTGACCTCGAGTCCCTCAACTTTGTCGGTAAGGAATACGACAAGGCAAACGCTATCCTCGATGAGGCTGGAATTGTCGATTCAGACGGCGACGGCTACAGAGAGTTCAACGGCGAGAAGATCACACTTAAGTGTGAGTGCCCGTCAGGTTGGTCTGACTGGAACGGTGCTCTTGAGATTGTCGCTTCTTGCGGACAGGAAATCGGACTTAACCTCGAGACTTACTTCCCTGAGGCTACAGTTTGGACAGAAGATATCCAGACAGGTAACTTTGATATCATCATGAATGGTACAACCGCTTGCGGATATGCTGAACCTTGGAACAGATTCTACAATGCTCTCTACGGTTGGGGCGGCAACTTCCCTGACAGAATTACAAACGGTTACTCAAGATGGTACAACGAAGAGGCTGATTCTCTCCTCGCTGCTATCCCGACAATGTCTGATGATGAGGCTATTGAGGCTTATGCAAGACTTAACGAGCTTTACCTCACAGAGTGCCCGTCAGTCGGTCTTATGTACAGACCTGCTCTCTTCCACGAGGTTAACGAGTCTGTATGGACAGGCTTCCCGGAGGCAAACGACGGCTCCAACATCCCGCCTCAGATCTGCATCGCAGGTTACGGCATTGCAGCTCTCTATGAAATCACACCTGTTGAAGGCTGATTAATTTGAGTGCATTTAACGAAATGACAAAGGCGTCATTTTCAGAAACATAACTTCAATCTAAAAAAAGTTATCCGACAAATGAAATCGCTCGCAGTGCTTCGGTGCTGCGAGCTTTTTTGCCAACATTAAATTTTATTTATTAAAAGTTTTGTTTTATTTTCAGAAGCTTTACAATTTTAAGATTATTGTTGTATAATAACAGCACAGGATAGGTGTGGTACCTAACCTAAAAACTAATATTTTCGATTTCGTAGAAATTAAGGTGTACCGCCCGAGAAAAGGACGATTCTTTGCCAAATGAGTTAGACGGCATGGGGCAGATAAGAGGAATTTTTGAGGGAGAAACGGGAGCAAATAATGAGGGCGTATTTGTAAGCTGTTTTGCGTTACCGATGCCTGCGTGATACAGGCGCCGAAGGGCTGTTTGTTTCATTCTATGGTTTTTGTGCTGTCGAAAATAAATAAAGCCGGGACGGTGGAATCAGTTGGTTCTGCCGTCTGTTTTTTATGCAACGATTGAAAACGATTTATGTGGAATATGTATAAAATGGCCTTGGTGAAATTTCACAAAACAAAGCTATATTTTTCTACAAAAAAATTAAAAATCGTATCTTTCGACAGAACATAGCAAAAGGGGCGAAAAATATCCGAAAAGTAACAATTTGTAACCGAATATATATGTATCGTGTTAAAAATATGAAGAAAAAATTTAGTTAATTTGTCCCAAAACAATTTGTTAACAAACTGTTTACGGTTGCGTTGTTTTGCATAAAAACGCTTCTCTGAGGGTTGAATTTTTTGTAACAAAATGGTATCATTCATAAGTACAAGGAGTAACACCGTCTAAACTGCGCTTCTTTGAGGAGTTCAGAGTTATTCCTTGTGTTTCGAAAAGGACGATTTTGTAGCTTACAAATTGTTACCGATTGTAAGAAATCCCCGAAAACAGCTTGATTTAAGCTTTTTTAAAGACAAAAACAGTCGGCGCAAGGAGTGAGCGAACGGTCGGAATCGGAATTCGGTTTGCCTTTTCACAGTTGTTCGCATTAGTCCCTAAGCATTCCACAGTGTGTATGGGAAAAAGTAAAACAGCTTAGAGAATCCAGATTGGCTATGAGTCAATCAGCTTATGAGGTGATGGTATTGAAAGGATATCTTAAGTACTATGGCGGTAGAATCGCTTGGTATGTCGTAACATTCTTCTGTGCTCTGATTCTTAACTTCTTGTTACCTCGTCTTATGCCTGGTAACCCGATAGCTTCCATCGTCAGCAACGCAACAGCGGGTATGACAGATGCTTCAGCTATTCAGCAGATTCAGGAACAGTACATTCAACGTTTCGGACTTGACAAGTCCTATTTCCAGCAGTTCTGGCTTTATGTGGGAAATTTACTTAAGGGCGATATGGGAACTTCGTTCTCTCAGTATCCCCGTACAGTTTCCGATATTATCGGTTCTTCTGTCCTCTGGACACTCGGACTTCAGATTCCGGCTATTATCGTCGGTTGGGTTGTCGGTAACTTCTTGGGTTGTATTGCAGCTTATGTCAGAAAGGGCTTTGATAAGGTTCTCATGCCTGTATCTATGTTCATCTCGAACATGCCTGCTTTCGGTATGGCTACAATCCTTCTTTGGTTATTCGCAATCGAGCTCAAGGTTGCACCATCCGGAGGCGGTTACGGCTTCGATATGGTTCCTAACGCATCCTGGTCATTCTTTGTATCGGTTCTCAGCCACTGGTGGCTTCCGTTCCTCTCCGTTGTTCTTATCACAATCGGCGGTCAGGCAATCGGTATGAGATCCATGTCCATCTACGAGTTAAACGCTGACTATGTTAAGTACAGCCGCTTCCTCGGTATCAAGGACTCAAAAATCATTCTTTACGTTTTCAGAAACGCAATGCTCCCACAGGTTACAGGTCTTGCAATGAGCTTCGGTTCTATGCTTTCCGGTAACATTATCGCAGAGCAGGTCTTCTCGTATCCCGGAATCGGATCCGCACTTCTCTCATCCGTTACGGGTCGTGACTACCCACTTCTCTCTGGTTGCACACTGATCATCACAGTCATGGTTCTTATTGCAAACCTTGTAATCGAGATTCTCTATGGCTTCATTGATCCTCGTGTTAAGGCTAACCAGATGGAGTCTTGATTTCAGATTTAGGAGGAATGATTAGATATGTTACAGACTATTAAAAATGTTTTTCATGTGCCTAAATTTGTTACAGGCTTCGTAATTTTCATGGTCCTTCTTATCGGATCGCTTTTATGGCCTTTGTTCGCAGACTTCGGTCCGCTTCAGAATGTCGTTCAGAAGAACGGTGGTTTCGCAAAACCGGGCACATATGTTAACGTAGCTGACGTTGTTGAGCTTGATGCAGACGGAAGCAGCGTTAAATTCGATGTTGATACATCAGCAAACAGATTGGCTCACAGACTTGACTCAGAAAGCCGTCAGATGATGGTTGACTGGCTCAAGACTTACGGCACAACAGAATATATCGCAGACATCACAGATGACGACGCAGCTGCTATTCAGGAGCTCTCCGTTGAAGAAATGAGTGAAGTTTGCAAGTACTGGGAAAAGTACTATGATTTCGATGTTATGCCTAAGACAATCAAGAAGGCAGAGAGAAACAAGTACAAGACAATCGACAGCAAGGTTGAGACAATGCTCTCTGAGTCCGCTATTATCGTAGCTACAGAGGCTGAGGATAAGACACTTGAGAAGTCTTCCGAAATCAACATGAAGGCTTTCGTTAACACAAGCGATGTCGCTTCAAGATACACTCTTATCTTAGGTTCCGATAACTTCGGACGTGATGTTTTCACAGAGCTCACATCTTCTATCCTTGTTTCAATGAGAATAGGTCTCATCGCCGGATGTATCGCAACGGCAATCGGACTTACACTCGGACTTATGGCAGGCTTCCTCGGTGGTTTCATCGATAACTTCATTACCTTTATCACAAACCTGTTCACAGTTATCCCCGGCTTCGTTCTTCTTATCCTCATCTCCAATGCTATCGGAGGATCAAGCCGTGGTGTCACACTTATCTCTTGTATCATGGGTATTACCTCATGGCCGTGGACTGCACGAAGCGTTCGTTCACAGGTTCTTTCACTCAGAAACAGAGACCATGTTAACATGTCCAAGATCTCAGGTCACAGCGCTGCTAAGATCATGGTTCAGGACATTCTCCCATTCGTTGCATCCTATGTTGTAATGGCATTCATTCTTCAGATTTCTTCCGGTATCCTCTCAGAGGCACAGCTCTCCATGCTCGGCCTTGGACCGGCAACAACTGAGGTTTCTACCCTCGGACTTATGATGCACTGGGCACTTTCCTTCAATGCACATACTCAGGGTATGTGGTGGGCATTCTTACCGGTTATCTTTGCTATCGCGCTCATCACATTCTCTCTTAACCTTATGAACACCGGTCTCGACCAGGTCTTCAATCCACAGTTAAGAGACTAATAAAGGGGGTAAAATATTATGGCAAAGGTAATGCTCGAAGTTCGCGATTTAAAAACCAAGTATATTACCCGTATGAAAGAGGACGTTTATTCTGTTGACGGCGTTTCTCTTAAGATCGAGGAAGGTAAATCCCTCGGTGTTGCAGGTGAGTCCGGATGCGGTAAATCCACACTCGCACTCTCCCTCATGGGTTACTATTTTGCACCTCTCCACTACATGAGCGGTGATATTATCATTGACGGTCAGAATATTTCCGGCCTCAAGCCTGACTACATCAGAAAGCATATTCTCGGCAATGAGATTGCTTACATTCCTCAGGCAGCTATGAACGCTTTGAACCCGACTCAGAAAATCATTAAGTTCATTAATGACGTTATCAAGGTTCATGATCCAAGCATGTCAAAGAACGATATCTACGACATGGCCAGACAGCGTTTTGAGAAGCTCGGTCTTCCGGAGAACGTTCTTCAGAAGCACGCAGTTGAGCTTTCAGGTGGTATGAAACAGAGAACTGTTATCGCTATCTCCACAATTCTTTCTCCGAAGGTTCTTATCGCTGACGAGCCGTCATCGGCTCTTGACGTTACTTCTCAGAAGATGGTTATCAAGATGATGAAGCAGCTTATGCACGAGGGTCTTGTTAAGTCAATGATCTTCATCACACATGAGCTTCCGCTTCTCTATCAGGTTACAGACGATATCATGGTCATGTATGCCGGACAGATCGTTGAGAAGGGCACAGCTAAGGAAATGGTCTTTGATCCGATTATGCCTTATACTAAGGGCCTTATGGGATCCATCATCGTTCCTGAGGACGGCATGAAGGCTAACAAGCTCGAGGCTATCCCCGGAACACCTCCGAACCTTAAGCACCCACCGGCTGGTTGCCGTTTTGCTCCTCGTTGTAAGTATGCTAAGCCTGAGTGCAAGGCATATACGATTCCTGTTAAGGAACCCGCACCGGGCAGAGAATATCGCTGCCTCTTCGAGGAAGATTATCTGAAGGAGTTGTACGCTAATGGCTGAGTTAGGTAAGTCCGTACTTAGAGGCGAGGACGTCACTAAGATATTCGGTTTTGGTAAAGTTAGAACAGAAGCTGTTTCACATGTTAACTTCGATTTCCACGAGAGAGAGGTTATCTCAATCGTTGGTGAGTCTGGTTCAGGTAAAACAACTATTGCAAAGATGATTCTTGGCCTTATCGGTATTACAGAAGGTACAATCTACTTCAACGGTGAGCCGAGAGATATATCCACACAGAAGAAGAGAAAGGCTTATTGGCAGAACATTCAGGCTATCTTCCAGGATCCTTTCGCAACATTCAACCAGTTCTTTAAGATTGACGCAGTTCTTCTTGACTGCATCAACTTAAGAGGCGGAAAAAATCTTCCTTATGAGGAGAAATATAAGATGATGGAGGAGGCTTGCTCCTTCGTTAACCTGAAGTTCGCAGAGCTTACAAACAAGTATCCGTTCGAGCTTTCAGGTGGACAGATGCAGAGACTTATGATTGCTCGTATCTTCCTTCTCAAGCCGAAGATTCTTATCGCCGATGAGCCGACCTCAATGGTTGACGCATGTTCACGTGCTACTATCCTTGACTATTTGCTTAAGCTTCGTGACGAAGAGAATATGACAATCATCTTCATCACACATGATATCGGTCTTGCATACTACGTATCAGATACTGTTTACATCATGGAGCACGGTAAGTTTGTTGAGCAGGGCAGTGCTGAGGATTGCATCATTCATCCGAAGGCTGACTACACAAAGAGACTTATCTCCGACGTTCCGAAGTTGAACGAGGAGTGGGATCTCGATACGGTCTGATATTAAGACAGTATAATTTAATCTAAACAATTGCGGCGCTGTAAAAGGCGCCGCTTTTTGTTGCTTGTTGTGTGACTAATGGGAGGCAAATATCAATTTTAAGGTATAGCATTTTTGGGAGAAAAATATATTTGTCACATTTGCTATATGAAAAAATTTGCTTTTTTGGGGGTAATATATTATAATTATAATGTTATAATAAATCGCTTGAATTAGCGGAATATGAGGAATTTTCAGTGGAAAAGTACGAGTATTTAAGCTTTAAAAAATGTGAAGCAGAGGACATTCATGATGTTGCGGCGCTTATGCGACCGATTTTTAAAGATGAACTCACGATGTATCATCTCGAGGATGAGAATTTCAAAAAAATCGACGAGGAAAAGCTGCTTCAAAAATATATATTTGAATATAAAGCTGAGGCTTATTGTGTTTATATGGACAATAAGCTCAAGGGGCTTGTGCTTTACTGGGTGAACGACAAGGAAAACTGCGGACTTCTCGGAGAAATATACATAACAAAGGATATTCAAAACTGCGGTGTCGGTCAGCTTATTTGGAAATTTGTTCTGTCAAAAAATCCGAACATAAAAAAATGGCGTGCCGAAGCACCCCTGTTCGCAAAAAGAAATCTTAACTTTTTTGTCAATAAACTCGGCTTTAAGGTAATTGAAATCACGAAGCCGAAAGAGGGATTGGACAGCGGAGTTATTTACGAGCTGTTGATTGATTAAAACAGAAAACGAAAAGAAAAACGCTCTTACGAAAGTAGGAGCGTTTTTGCGTGATCAGAATATTTGGTTTGACAATAGCTTGGACTTAGCTACGGTAATATTACACACTGAGCTTCATGTCGCCGTCTTTTACCCAGCCGATTTTCTTAAAGAAAAAGTGGAAAGCAAGAGTGACGATTGCAGGCAGAACAAAGTGCAAAAGGATAATTTCGAGTGCGAGCAGGGCAGAGCTGACGCTTCCCGACATCGCAGAGATTGCACCGAACTGTCCGACAAGTCCGCTTGTGCCCATGCCTGCACCTGATGCCGTATTGGTCATCTTGAGTAAGCAGGTGGAAACAGGGCCGAGAACGGCGCTTGCAAGGGTTGGGGCAAGCCATATAGTCGGCTTTTTCATGATGTTGCCGAACTGGAGCATGCTTGTGCCCAGTGCCTGAGAGATGAGTCCGCCCCAGCCGTTATCCTTGAAGCTTGCGACCGCAAAACCGACCATTTGACAGCAACAGCCGACCACGGCGGCACCTGCGGCAAGACCAGATAAATCGAGCATGATGCAAAGTGCGGCACTTGAAATCGGAGCAGTGAGTGCAAGACCTACGATTACGGCAATGAGAATGCCCATGGGAAGCGGAGCGAGGGTTGTGGCATCGTTGATAATGCTGCCAAGACCGCTCATGAGGCTGTCTACTCCCGGGCCGACAAGTTTTCCTGCAAGTCCGCCCGAAACTATTGTAACAATGGGGGAGACGACAATATCAACCTTAGTCTTTCCGCTGACGAGCGAGCCGATTTCTTCACCGAAGGTTGCGGCGACAAATGCACCGACGGGGCCTCCGACGGAATAGCCGAAAGCGCCTGTTGCAGCTGACGAGAAAATGACAAGCGGTTTAGCTTTAAGTCCCCATGCTACGGAAACACCGATTGCGGCACCTACTACATTCGAGCTTGCACCGAGTACAGCGCTTATTTCGGTTAAAAATCCGAGATAAGGGATTTTTCCGAGCTGAGTTAAAATAAGTCCGATGATGAGCGATGAGAAAAGTCCCAAAGCCATGGCACTCATTCCCTCGACAAAATAACGATGTGCGTATTTTTTGACTACGGCAAAAAAGCCGTTTTCGGTTGATTTTGAAATTGATAAATCTGACAAAATATTCTTCCTCTCTGAATTGAAATCCTTCTTTGACCCCGAAGGAAAAGGAATCTATAGTAGCTATGTTGCGTCGGTTGGTGTCCTCTTTTTTCCGCCGTCATCGCCTGACCGTCTTTTCGGTACTGTCGGTCGTGACGTCGGCTTACTCAAGGTACTCCGTCCTTCGCCGTATGTAGTTTAAAATTATGGGACGCTTGCCACAGAGAGGACGGCAAACGCTTATTTCCCGTATTGTTAAGAATTATACCATAAGTTTAAATTTAATCAAGCTTCTTATTCAGATGATAATACCGTTTAAGTGGTCGATTTCATGCTGAATAATCTGAGCCGTGAAGCCTGAGTACTTTTTTCGCTGTTTTTTGAAGTTTATGTCAAGGTATTCAACCTCGATTTCTTCGA
This sequence comes from Lachnospiraceae bacterium, assembly GCA_963597005.1. Classification (GTDB taxonomy): domain Bacteria; phylum Bacillota; class Clostridia; order Oscillospirales; family Acutalibacteraceae; genus SIG603. The sequence continues at coordinate 7,159 of CAVBOS010000002.1, read as the reverse complement.
AGCGTTTTGTTTTGCGGACGCCGTCAAGAGAAAGACAGCCCTCCTCGGTTTCGTATTCTCCGTTTTTAGACACGATTTTCGGATTGAACATAACTATATTGAAAAATCCTACCGTGACGGCAATGATATTCTTGCTTTCACCAATCATATTTGCCGCCATGCCCACACAGCGTTCACGGTTTGCCGAGAGTGTTTCGAGCAAATCGTTTGCCGTTTGGAGATCCGCCGTGCAGTTTTTTGCGGGCACGGATTTCCTTTTTAAAAAGAGAACATCTCTTACGATATTTCTAACCAAATTATCAGCTCCTTTTAATTTTAGAATTTCAGTATATCAGGAGTTTTGCAAAAAGAAAAGAGCCGACTTTTGTCGGCTCGATTGCTTGAATGAATATTAGTTACCGAAGCTGATGCCTGTGAGCTTAGCCTGCTTGATGATATCGCTTTCGGGATCGATATACTTGAGCTTTCCTGCGATGTCGGCAAGCGGAATGTCGACAATCTCAAGTCCCTTGAGAGCGACCATTTTGCCGAAGTCCTTATTGATGATGTGCTCTGCTGCAGCTGCGCCGAGTCTTGTGGAAAGAACTCTGTCATATGCGCAAGGTGAACCGCCACGCTGGGTGTGACCGGGAACGGTAACTCTTGCCTCAACGCCTGTTTCTTCAACAATCTGATCTGCGATTTCATAAGCAACGGAAGGATACTTTCTGTTGGCAACCTTTTCCTTGTACTGCTTTTTCTTGAGCTTTGCGTCTTCCTTGGAGATTGCACCCTCGGCAACGGCGAGAATGGTGAATTTTTTGCCTGACTTTTCTCTCTGCTTGATAGCCTTGCAGACCTTCTTTATATCGTACGGAATTTCAGGAAGAAGAATGACATCTGCGCCGCCTGCGATACCTGCGTAAAGCGTAATCCAGCCAACCTTGTGGCCCATAACCTCAACGATGAAAACTCTTGAGTGAGAAGCCGCTGTTGTGTGGATGCAGTCGAGAGCGTTTGTTGCAATCTCAACGGAGGAATGGAAACCGAATGTCATATCTGTTCCCCAAACGTCGTTATCGATAGTTTTCGGACAACCGACAACATTAAGACCCTCTTCACTTAAACGGTTAGCTGTCTTGAGAGAACCGTTTCCGCCGAGAACGACAAGAGCGTCAAGGCCAAGCTTCTTATAGGTGGACTTCATAGCCTCAACCTTGTTGATTCCCTCCGGGGTGGGAATGTCAATCTCTTTGAACGGTGTTCTGCTTGTTCCGAGGACTGTGCCGCCCTCTGTGAGTATGCCCGAGAAATGCTTCGGCTTCATAAGCTTGTAGTTCTCGTAAATCATGCCCTTGTATCCGTCTAAGAATCCGTAGATTTCTACATCTTCAACATTCTTGTAGAGTGCCTTTGCCACGCCTCTCATGGTTGCGTTCAGAGCTTGGCAGTCACCGCCGCTGGTGAGCATTCCGATTCTTAACATAGTTAAATTCCTCCTTACAAAAAATCCAATCATATTCTCGTTCATGATTAGGTATCGAATATCTATAAAATTAATGATATAACATAATTTTCATCAAGTCAACAATGAAAATGACAATGTTTTTTGTGACTAAAACACAAAAAATACAAATAGGGACGAAATATCGCCCCTATTTATAGCTTTAATTTGTCTGAGTGGCTGTTTTAACCTCTTCGTCATATGCCTCTGCAAAGAAAATCTCTTGAGAATTGAGCTTCTCTCCGTTCGGATGAAGATTTCTGTCAACATAGAGACCCTCGGCGGTCTGCTCTTTGCCCTTTTCGTCATCTGCCATAACGGTATCGAAGATGTGGCGTACCTTAGCTCTGATTGTCTCGTCATAAATCGGAGCGGCAATCTCAACTCGTCTGACGGTGTTTCTCGTCATGAAGTCGGCACTTGCAATGTACATGCTCTCTTCGTCACCTATGCCGAAGCGGTAGATTCTCGAGTGCTCGAGGAATCTGCCAACAACGCTGATGATTGTGATGTTGTCCGTGAGTCCCGGAACCTTTGGCTTGAGACAGCAGATACCTCTGACGATAAGCTCGATTTTAACGCCTGCTTTAGAAGCCTGAATGAGCTTGTCGATAATCTTCTTGTCTGTAAGGGAGTTAATCTTAGCGCCGATGTAAGCAGGTTTGCCCGCCTGAGCGTTAGCAATCTCGATGTCCATCATATCGAGAATTCTGTTTTGCAAGCACTTTGGAGCAACGAGAAGATGCTGCATTTCTTCGACTGTCTCACCCATGAGAAGTGCGCCGAACACCTTTGCGCCCTCTGCGCCGATATTCTGGTTAGCTGTGATGAGTGAAAGGTCGGTATAAAGACGGGAGGTTTTCTCGTTGTAGTTTCCTGTTCCTATCTGGGTGATGTAGCTGAGCTCTCCGCCGATATTTCTTGTGATGAGGCAAAGCTTGGAGTGAACCTTGTAGCCCGGCAGACCGTAGATGATGTTGCATCCCGAATCCTCGAGGCGGCGGCTCATCTCGATATTGTTTTCTTCGTCGAATCTCGCGCGAAGCTCAACCAGAACATCAACTTCTTTGCCGTTTTCCGCAGCTTCCACGAGAGCCTCGATAACCTTGCTTCGCTCGGCTACACGGTAAAGCGTCATCTTAATGGAAACAACGCTGTCGTCCTCGGCGGCTTCATTAAGAAGCTTGATAAAGGTTCTTATATCGTTGAACGGATAGGAGAGGAGAACATCTTTTTTCTCAATCTGTGGGATGATTTTTTCTTTCGGGTTAAGCTGATTTGTAAGTCTCGGAGAACGCCTCTCGTAGAAAAGCTCAGTCTTGTTTCTGAGATTATCCTGAATTGAGAAGACAAACTTTAAATCAAGCGGTGTGCCGACATTTATGACATGCGATGCTTTCAGCTTCAGGTGCTTCAAAAGCTCGCTCTGCGTCTCCTGAGAAAGCGGTCTTGAAAGCTCGAGTCTAACGGGGCTCAAACGCTTTCTCTGCTTGATAAGTCGCTCCATAGCCTCGCGGTAATCGAGAATTTCCTCGTCGTAAGCGTCCTCGGTGTCGATGTCAGCATTTCTTGTGACTCTTATGATAGACTTTTCGACTATCTCGTATTTCTTATAAAGCTTCTGAACGAAATGAAGAATGAGCTCCTCGGAGAGCATGAACGTACCCGGTCTTGAGGGAATTTCGATTAGTCTCTTGAAGACGCTGTTTGTGCACGGAATGATACCAAGTCTTGATTTATCAGACTTAGATTTCTTGCTCTTTAATACAACGAGTGCATAAAGCTCCTTGTTGTTGAGGAACGGGAACGGCTGAGATTTTCCGATTACCATAGGAGAAAGGTAGGGCGCAATGTTGGTGTCAAAATACTTCTCGATAAGCTCGCCCTCTGATGTGGAAAGCTTATTGAAATTGATGATTCTTATGCCGTACGGCTCAAGCTCGCCCATAAGCTGCTCATAAACAAGAGCTTTCTTCTTCTCGAGGCTCTTTACTCGCTTGAGAATAGCGGAGACCTGCTCGGAGCTTGTCATGCCTGTTTTATTCTCTCTTACCTTTGGGTCAGTGAGGTGCTGATCCATGAGAGAACCGACACGAACCATGAAGAATTCGTCCAGATTTGTCTGGAAGATAGAGGCAAATGTAAGTCTCTCGGCAAGCGGAACCTTCGGGTTGCCCGCTTCGTTTAAGCATCTCTCGTCAAACTGAAGCCATGAGAGCTCACGGTTTGTGTAGCACGAAAAATCCTTGTTCTTGTTTCCTTTTTCATCTTTTTCTGTCACGGTATTTTCACCGAGCAGAGTTTCTTGGATTTCCATAAGATTGTCCTTTAAAATTAGATTTGTAAATGAGAAAACATCCACATAGTATACCTAGAGTATATATTAAAAGTATACTTTAAATGCGATATAATTTCAAGCTAATATGATAAAGCATGAATGTAAAATCGGGGTGTTTCTTGTGTAAATACCATGTAAAATTTTGACGTTTCTTTTTATTTTCCGAGAAAGCAAAAAGAAGTGCTGCGATATATCAGCAAAGTGAAGCTTTGGGGGTGTGACGACTTCAAAATTAAAGCTCAAAATAGTGCAAAGCACAATAAAAACGAGTTTTTTGCACAAAAAAGAGGCTCGAATTTCAAAATATACTCTTGACAGAGGAAAAAACAAAGTGTATAATTCTAACAAATTAAAAAAGCAAAAAAGGCTGAGAAGAGAAGAGTAGCCCGTACCGATTGACAAAGAGAGCCGATGGCGGTGGGAATTCGGTGCAAAAGATACGGAGGAAGAACATCTCGGAGCCGCTGACCAAAAGCCCTGAAAAGAGAGAAAGAAATTAGGCGAGGCAAGTAGATTCAGACGCAGCTGCAGCGTTACAGGCAGATTCGCATGACAGTGCGAAGTAAGCGGAACACAAAGATGTGATCAATTTTGGGTGGTACCGCGGATGGCTGATAGATTATTCAAGCTGTTCGTCCCTTAGATTTAAGGGATGAGCAGCTTTTTTATTTTGTATTCGCCCGAAAAAAGAAAGAAGGACAGAGAAATGAACAGAACTCATTACTGCGGCAGATTGACGGAAAAAGAAATGGGTAAAACGGTTACCTGTGCAGGCTGGGTGCAGACAAAAAGAGACATGGGTGGAGTTATCTTCATCGATTTGAGAGACAGAGAGGGAACTCTTCAGGTTGTTTTCAACGCCATGTACATGAGCGAAGAGGAATTCCACATCGCTGAGACGCTTAGAAACCAGAGCGTCATCGAGGTCACGGGTCTTTTGCGCAGACGTGACGAAGAGACCTATAACCCAAAGCTTCCCACGGGTACAATCGAATTAAAAGCAGAGAAAATCACACTTCTTTCCACAAGCGCATCACTTCCGTTCAATATGGACGAGAGAAGCAAGGTAAGAGAGGATTTGAGATTAAAATACCGTTTTCTTGACCTTAGAAGTCCCGAGATGGTGAAAAATCTTAAGTTCCGTCATCAGCTTGTCAGAGTGGTAAGAGATTATCTTGATAACGACGATTTCATCGAGATTGAGACTCCTATGCTCACAAAGTCAACACCTGAGGGCGCAAGAGACTATCTCGTTCCGTCAAGAGTTCACCCCGGTATGTTCTATGCACTTCCGCAGTCACCGCAGATTTTCAAGCAGCTTCTCATGGTCGGCGGTTTCGACAAATACTATCAGGTGGCAAGATGCTTCCGTGACGAAGACCTTCGTGCAGACAGACAGCCCGAGTTCACTCAGGTTGATATGGAAATGAGCTTTGTCGAGCAGGAGGATATTTTCGTTCATCTCGAAAAGCTTTTCAAGCACGTTATGAAAGAGCTTATGCACGAGGAAATCACGGAGCCGTTCCAGAGAATGACATGGCACACTGCAATGGATGTTTACGGCAGTGATAAGCCCGACCTTAGATTTGACCTTCCGATAGTTGATATCACGGACATTGCAGAGAAGTGCTCGTTCAGCGTTTTTAACAGCGTTGTCAAAAAGGGCGGAATAGTAAGAGCGATAAGCGTTCCCGGCGGCGACAGCTTCACAAGAAGTCAGATAGAGGAATTGACCGATAAGGCGTTTGGCTACGGCGCAAAGGGTATGGCTTGGATAAGCATAAGACCTGACGGAGAATTATATTCGGTTCTCACAAAGTATTTCGAGCCTGAGCTTATGGATGAGCTCATCAAGCGTGTGGGCGCAAAGAATGGAGATTTCATTCTTTTCTGTGCCGACAAGCTTGCTACAGTCAGAAGAACACTCGGCGGACTGAGACTTGATATTGCAGATATGCTTGATCTCAGAAAAAAAGGCGAATACAAGTTCCTATTCGTCACCGATTTTCCTGAGTTTGAGTACAGTGAGGAAGAGGGCAGATGGATTGCAACTCATCACCCGTTCACAATGCCATATGAGGAGGACATTAAGTACCTCAAGACAGATCCCGAGAGAGTAAGAGCACAGGCATATGACGTTGTTCTCAACGGCACAGAGCTTGGTTCTGGTTCGATAAGAATTCACAAGCCCGAGGTACAGCAGGCAATGTTCGAGGCCCTCGGCTTCAGCGATGAGCAGATTGAGGAAAGATTCGGATTTATGGTGAATGCGTTTAAGTACGGCACACCACCGCACGGAGGCTTTGCATTCGGACTTGACCGTTTGACTATGCTTTTGCTTGGAGTTGATTCACTTAGAGACGTCATCGCATTCCCGAAGATTAAGGACGCAAGCTGTCCGCTGACGGACGCACCGAATGTTGTCGATATCGAACAGCTGGAGGTATTGAATCTTGCCGAGGCGTTCAAAACTCCCGAAGAGAGAGCGGGCGGAAAGTCGGCTAAGAAAAAGAGCCCGCAGATAGATATAAAGAACGTTGCAAACCTTGCAAGACTGAGTCTCACTGAAGAAGAGATGAAAGAAATGCCCGACCAGATGAAGAGCATCATAGAGTTTGCAGACAGGCTCTCGGAGCTTGATATAGAGGATGTTAAGCCGACAGCTCATGTTGTCGAGCAGACGAACGTCATGAGAGAGGATGTTCCGAAAAGTGATTTCACAAGAGAGGAAATGCTTAAGAACGCTCCGACTCACACCGAGGAATATATCTACGTGCCAAAGGCATTTGAATAAGAAGGAAGTAGCATGTTAAGTAAAGGAATAAAGGAGCTTTCCGAGGGACTTCGAAAAAAGGAATTTTCGAGTGTCGAGCTCACTAAGCTCTATTTGGAAGAAATAAAAAAGAAAGACGATAAAATCGAGGCTTTTCTCACCGTCACAGCCGAAAAGGCACTTGAGATGGCAGACAAAGCCGACAAGATGATAGCAGAGGGCAAGGGAAGCCGTCTTACGGGCATTCCCATGGCAGTCAAGGACAATATCTGCACAAAGGGAATAAAGACCACATGCGCATCAAAAATGCTTTATAACTTTGTTCCGCCCTATGAAGCTCATGTAACCGACAGACTTCTTGAAAGCGGTGCGGTTATGCTCGGAAAGGTAAACATGGACGAGTTCGCAATGGGCTCGACCACTGAGAATTCTGCATTCAAAACAACAAAAAATCCGCGAAATACAGCTCATGTTCCGGGAGGATCCTCCGGCGGAAGTGCGGCGGCTGTTGCCGCTGGTGAGTGCGTGTATGCACTTGGCAGTGATACGGGCGGAAGTATCCGTC
>CAVBOS010000001.1:0-51136 GCA_963597005.1 Lachnospiraceae bacterium | reverse complement strand
TTACATGGACGACTACGGAACCACTCAGGACGGCACGGTTTTCGTTGATGTCACCGACTATGCGGCAACTCAGAAATATCAGGCATTTTTGGGCGGCGTTCACACAAGAAGTCAGATAACAAACAATTCCGCTACCGACGATTCTTCCTGCGTACTTGTCATCGACTCTAACGGAACGAGCATCGCACCGTTTATCGCAACACATTACAAAAACACCTACATCGTGGATTACCGTTACTCCTACGAAACTGATAATTTAAGCAAAATAGTCTCCGACACGGGTGCGACAGATGTCATCTTCTGTCTAAGCATGGGGGTTACGGGCTCGGGCGACCTTGCAAGCGGACTTACTACACTTTGCTCGACAAGCTCAAACTAACTTTAAAATATCATTATAATATAATTAATCAGGAATCAGGCGAAGTCTCTTTGATTGGGACTTCGCTTTTTTATGTTTGATTTTTCCTTGTGTAAAAAAAGTAAAGAAATCCCCTCCACGATTTTACATAAATATAACCTTATCTATACCGAACTCCGATAGTTTAAATTTAATTAAGATGTTATTCTTTTAATGCGGAAAACGTGAATAAAGTGATTAAAACTCCGCAAATTCGTATTATGCATCTATTGTAGAAAGAGGAAAAAATGCACAAGAAACTTATCAAAGTTGCCTCCGTCTTGATGGCTCTCGCTCTCACTGTATCAAGCGCAGCCACATTCGGTAACTCTGCTTCAATCAAAGCATCGGCAACAACCACTACATCTGTAAGCACAAAATCAGACAACGGCGAAACAGAAAAGAAAACGCCAAAGTACATCTTCATGTTCATCGGTGACGGAATGAGCTATCCGCAGCTTCAGCTCACAAACTATTACCTCTCCGCTGTCGAGGACACCAATGACAATGACATCTTAGAGGCACCGAACGATAACCTCACTATGCTCAACCTTGCTGTTGCAGGCTCTGCTCAGACATATGACAGCACATCGTTCTGCCCTGACTCGGCATCTACCGCAACTTCAATTTCAACAGGTCACAAGACCTACAGCGGTACTATCAACATGGACGAGACAGGCACAACCTCTTACGAGACTATCGCCGAGAAGCTCAAAAAGCAGAAGGGCTATGAAATCGGCATCATCTCCTCCGTTAACATCAATCACGCAACTCCGGCTGCATTCTACAGCCACGTTGCTTCGAGAAACAGCTACTATGACATCGCTCTCGAAATGGTAAATTCTGACTTTGATTACTTCGCAGGCGGCGCAGTAAAGCAGGCTACAGGCGAGAACGGCGACCAGAAGGACATCTATGAGCTTGCCGCAGAGAACGGCTACACAGTAGCAAAGACAAAGGAAGAGGCTGAGAAGATTAATTCAGATACAAGCAAGGCTCTCATCATCGACGAAAATCTTGCTGACTCCGACGCTATGAACTACGATATGGACCTTGAGGACGGTCAGTGGGCACTTGCCGACTATGTTTCCAAGGGAATTGAGGTTCTCGGCAACGCAGAAAACGGCTTCTTCATGATGTGCGAGGGCGGTAAAATCGACTGGGCTTGCCACGCAAACGACGCTGCCGCAACCCTCACCGATACACTTGCTCTTGACAATGCAGTCAAGGTAGCTGTTGAATTCGCTAAAGAACACGCTGACGAAACTCTCATCATCGTCACAGGCGACCACGAGACAGGCGGTCTCACAATCGGCTACGCTGGCACAGACTACGACACATTCCTTACAAATATCTCCAACCAGAAGCTCTCCTACGCTAAGTTTGACTCCGACTATGTAGCAAAGTACAAGGAAGAGAAAACAGACTTCGATACCGTTATGAAAGACATCACAGAGCTCTTCGGTCTTGAGGCTCCGACATCAAGCGAGGAGAAGACAAGCTCCAAGGACAGTGCCGATAAGCACCCAGAATCCGAGGATACGGGAAGCCTTGTTCTCACAGATTATGAGTATCAGAAGCTAAAGACAGCTTATGAGACCACAATGAGCAGAACGGGCGAAGAGGAATCCTTTAGCCAGGAAGAATATGTTCTCTACGGTTCCTATGAGCCGCTCACCGTTACAATCACTCACCTTCTCAACAACAAGTCCGGCGTAAACTTCTCATCCTACGCTCACACGGGTCTTCCTGTAGCAGTACTTGTTGAGGGAGTCGGTCAGGACGAGTTCGACGGTTTCTATGACAACACAGAGATTTACAACAAGCTCGCAGAGCTCACAGGTGTTGAATAAGAAAAAATCCACATCCTCCAAGTATAGGTTTAGATAGACTGCGGTCAAATGGGGAATGCCGAAAGCATTTCCCATTTGAAATATATTAAGGGAATTACTGTTAAGATGAAAAAACTGCTGAATATAAACAAAAAAAGAGAATTTGCGTTCATGATTGCGGGAACGCTTATGATAATCGCACTTATGCTCATTCCGACAGGCTACGAATACGCCGTCATTTATCAGGAAGCCGAACGCTGTAAGGTCGAGGTTCTCTCGACAGATGAGAGCTCCGTCTATTCCACGGGACTTATTCAGTCGGGCGAGCAAATATGTGAGCTCAAGATACTTAGCGGAAAATTCAAGGGAGAAACAATGAGCGGCGTCAATATGCTCAGCGGCTCTCTCGAGTCCGATAAAATCTACTCTGTCGGCGACAAGGCTCTTGCAGTTGTCAGCATTGATGATGACGGCAACGCCACACGCGTCACCATGAGTGACTACTACCGACTTGACAAGGAGCTTATCCTTGCGATAGTCTTCACCCTTTTTCTCATTGCGATAGCGGGTGCAAACGGCTTCAGAGCGGTCTTCTCTTTCGTTGTCACGGTTCTCACGATATGGAAAATAATGGTTCCGCTTTATTTAAAAGGCGTAAATCCCATTCCCGTCGGCTTGTTTATAACAGCACTTCTCACCTTGATGATAATTTACTTTGTATACGGCTTTGACATCAAGACGCTCTCAGCGGTTTCAGGCTCGATGCTCGGAACGGTTACGACTTGTGTACTCGGGATAATCTTCACAACCGTTTTCAAGATTCACGGAGCCGTGATGAGCAACTCTGAATCTCTGCTTTACTCAGGCTATCAAAATCTTAACCTGACCCAGATATTTATGAGTTCCATTTTCCTCGGTGCAAGCGGCGCTATGATGGATTTGGCGGTAGACATCACCTCCGCAATCAACGAAGTCATAGAAAAAAAGCCTGACATCGGCTGGAAAGAAGCCTTTAATTCGGGCATGAATGTCGCACGCTCGGCTCTGGGCACCATGACCACAACCCTTCTTTTGGCTTACTCGGGCAGCTGCATCGCTCTTCTGATGGTATTTATGGCACAGGGCACACCTGTTCTTCACATTCTCAATTACAAGTATGTTTCGGCTGAAATTCTCGATACCCTCGTCGGCTCGTTCGGTCTTGCAACGGTAGCACCGTTCACCGCACTGACAAGCAGTATTCTTCTGACAAGAAAGAAAAACAAATCAGACGAAAACGAAAATCTTACCACAGACGACATTGTTGTCGCAGAGGAACAGGACAATCAATTAAGAGTATAACTTCATCTTGATTTCCTAATATATACAGCGAGAGTCTCCAAGTGAAAAAGCTTGGAGATTTTCGCTTTTCTGTTTGTGTTTTCAACATCTTACAAAGAATTGTGAAAAACTCTCGCCGCTTTCTCCTCTTTTTTGTCCTTATTCTGTCCTATGTAAGCTGATAGAATGTAATCACAACAAAACAACAAATCAAAAGGATAACACGAAAGGAGAAAAAGAAATGAAAGGATTTTTTGATAATATGTCGAGGTTTTTAAGCCCACCAATCGAGCACCGCAACAGCTTGCTTATAGGCATGAAATAAAGAAAGGCGAAGTATGACAGAATTATTTGATAAAATCATAAACGCATTTAACCAGTCGGGACTGGGAGTATTCAATTTCTCAAATCTGTTTACTCATTAAAAACAAGAATAAATCAAAAGAAAGAATAAGGAGATAATTATGAGCAATAACTCTAAGCTTACGGATAAGGACAACAAGCCAAGAATCATTTTGGTAGACTATGTTAAGCTAATACATTAGAAAATTAAAAATTAAGACCTTCCCGTCAAAAGGAAGGTCTTTTCGTTTAGATACAGCAAAAAATAAAGCCCACGGCAATTCGTGGGCTTTTGTGCTTTGATAGCTTCTTCGATAAATTCGGTAAACCGAAAAATTATCTCTTGGAGAACTGAGGAGCACGACGTGCAGCCTTGAGGCCGTACTTCTTTCTTTCCTTCATTCTCGGATCTCTTGTGAGGAAACCTGCCTTCTTGAGAGAAGCACGGAGGTTCTCGGAGTCATACTGAAGAAGTGCTCTTGCGATACCGTGGCGGATTGCACCAGCCTGACCGGAAACGCCGCCGCCTGCAACACGGCAAACAATATCAAACTTAGCGTCTGTCTCTGTGAGAGCGAGAGGCTGACGAACGATGAGCTTGAGTGTCTCAAGTCCGAAGTAATCGTCGATGTCTCTGTCGTTGATTGTGATCTTACCTGTACCTTCGTAAAGTCTAACTCTTGCTACGCTGGACTTTCTTCTGCCTGTACCGTAAAAATATGGAGCTGTCTCGTACATTATCTATTTCCTCCTTCTTAGATCTTGTCCCATGACTCAGGCTTCTGAGATGCATGTGGGTGCTCGCTGCCTGCATAGATCTTAAGTCTTGTGCATGCTGCGCGTCCGATTGTGTTTGAAGGAATCATACCCTCAACTGCGAGCTTCATAGCAAGCTCCGGCTTTGTTCTCATGAGAGTGCTGTACTTAACAGCCTTCATGTGGCCGATGTAGCCTGTGTGATGATAATAAACCTTATTATCGAGCTTTGAGCCTGTGAGAACTGCGTCTGCAGCGTTGATGATGATAACATGATCACCGCAATCTACGTGTGGTGTAAATGTTGTCTTATGCTTGCCTCTGAGTAAAATAGCTGCCTGAGCTGCTACACGGCCGAGTGGCTTGCCTGCAGCGTCAATTACATACCATTTGCGGTCTACCTGACCGGCTTTTGCCATATAAGTGGACATAGCGTACCTCCGTAAAATTAGTTATCTTAACCCTAGCGTCCCGCTCGGGTAAACTTTAATAAAATCGCTTGATAAAGCCCTTTTCGCTTTACGCGCTTAATGATAATACCACAAGAAAACCATGAAGTCAACAACTTTTTCGCATAAATTTAATTTAGATTTTTGTTTCTTTTGTTTTCTCGTTTTTTCTTTTGCTTTCTCTCGTTTTCTCACACGCGAATTTTGTTTTTTCTGTTTTAAGAGCAAAAAAAGAACGCACATTAGTGCGTTCTCGGCGTGTCGAAAAAAGTATTTTCGGCACGCTGCGGACACCGAAAAACACTCGCAGACAAGGAAATCGCCCCGATAAGCGTACAAAGGTACGTTGAGGGGCGATTGACGCAGTAAGAAAAAATGCCTTCACAGCGCCGTTTTCAGGCTATGTGAAGGCATTTTTCGGTGCGTGGGTTTATCGACAGTCCAAAACGCACACAAGGTGCGTTTCGTTCTTAGCTTTCAAGCTTTTTAAATTCTTCTATTTCCTTTTTGTTGACGCTTATTCGTCCGTCACGGATAACCTTAACGTCGTCAGCCTTATAAATAGTCGGGGCTGCGTCGGGAGCTTTATCAAGCCTTACGGTGAGCTTTCTCGTTAAGAGGTTAACCTCAATGACCGTTCCCTTGCCGTCCTGAGTGGAAACAATTGCACCGACCTTCGGCGTGCTCTTGAGAAGGTCTGAATAAGCCTCCTGCTCGTACTTTAGACAGCACATGAGTCTGCCGCAGGTTCCCGAAATCTTAACGGGATTGAGGGAAAGCCCCTGTTCCTTAGCCATCTTAATGGATACAGGCTGGAATCCGTTCAAAAAGCTCGAACAGCAAAAAGGTCTGCCGCAAATGCCTATTCCGCCCAGAAGCTTAGCCTCGTCTCTTACGCCTATCTGTCTTAGCTCAATTCTTGTTCTGAACATTGCCGCCAAATCTTTGACAAGCTCTCTGAAATCGACTCTGCCGTCAGAGGTGAAGTAGAAAAGAATTTTGCTGTTGTCAAATGTATACTCAACATCGACAAGCTTCATATCAAGCTTATGCTCGGCAATTTTCTTTTCACAAAGAACAAAAGCCTTCTTTTCCTTCTCTTTGTTCTCCTCTATCTTCTTAAAATCGTCCTCGGTAGCTATTCTTATAAGCTTTCGAAGCGGCTGAACGATGCTGTCGTCGGCAACCTCACGGTTTTCGAGGGCAACCTCGCCGCACTCGACTCCTCGAGCCGTTTCAACGATAACCTTCTCGCCCCTTGCGAGTATTCTCTTGTCGGGGTCGAAATAATACACCTTTCCGGTGCTTGTAAATTTTACTCCGATAACTTCTGCCATATTTTATCCTTATCCGATTAAACGGGCCTTTCGTTTGTGTGTTTTACAATATGTCAATCACGCCTTAGCGTGCATTCCCTTTAATTATAAGAGAAAATACATTTTTATTCAACCACAAATTAAGTGCCGTTTTTGGGCAAAAGAAAAAGCCGAACGCATAAGTCTGCATTCGACTTTGTATCATTCTCTGAGTCTTGCGCAAAGGCTTGTCACGATAAGCTTCATGTTGCCGTTGCCGTCACACATTTTTCGGTATTTCGAGCATATCTCAGGCAATCCCACTATTCGCTTCTTCGTTCTCGAATCGGCAATTTTTGCCGCCGCCTCGGGGTCTGTGCTTATCAGACCGTCACCGCCCGCCTTAATCACGCATGCGTCACGGAAAATCTCCTCGAGCATATCGAGCGTCTCCGTGAACAAGGCTCTGTCATCAATCAGCGGAAAGCTTTTTTCGAGCAAAATTCTCGGCTCTCTCGCGTCGATATTTCTCGCAATAGCTGATGCCGTCTCAAATGCAAGCGAAGAATTTTTCTTGCTCTTTTTTGCCGACTTTTCATCATTAGCGGAAAGAAAATCGAGCATTCTTCCGATGTTGTTGTTAAAAAGCTTAGCCGCTTCTTCAAGCTTCTCTTCTTCAATCTCGGGATGGATTTTTCTGCAAGCAGATATCGCCTCGTCTTTTTTTGGAGCTCTCAATGTGAGCGTCACCGCACGGGATCTTATTGTGGTCAGCATGGATTCGGCGCTTGAGACAAGCATGATGAACTCACCGCCCTCTGGCGGCTCTTCAATGACCTTAAGAAGAGTATTCTGCACCTGCGGCGTGAACGCCTTTCCCGATTCAAGCAGATAGATATTATAGTCTGCTTCAATCGGCTTTTCGTAGCAATCGAGCACCACCGAATCTCTTATCTGAGCGACATTCACCGTCTTTGCCGATCCGAGCGGCGCAATACTTCTCACATCGGGGTGACTTCCCGCACGCATCTCGGCGCAAGCTTTGCACCTTCCGCACGGTCTGAGACTTTCGTCCTCGCATTTACATGTGAGATATGCCGCAATTTTCTTTGCAAGCGTGTGCTTTCCGAGTCCGTCCGCCCCCTGAATAATCAGTGCATGCGGCAGTCTTTTCGAGCTTGTCAGCTTATTTAGTCTTTCTTTTACCTCGTCGTTTCCGACAAAACCGTCAAAATTCATCAGACCTTCTCGAATCTGTCTACATTCAGAACAAATATGGTAGCGCCGCCCACCGATACCTCAACCGGATACGGTGCGCAGATGCCCGGGTCCATCTGAGTGTTTGCCGGTGTAATCTGAGTGCGCTTGCTTGAATGTGTTCCGATTATATCAATAGCCTCTTGGACTTTATCGTCCTCGACGCCTGAAATTAGCGTAGTGTTTCCCGCCATAAGAAATCCGCCTGTTGTAGCAAGCTTTGTCACCTGAAAGCCCGCCTTTGTCAGAGATGACTGCACGGCTGCTCCGTCATTATTGCTTACTATAGCCAAAATAAGTTTCATAAAGGTTTCCTCCTTTGTTCTGTTAACTTAATTTTACCATTTTAACACGCAAAAATCTATACGGGAATTATTTTTTGTTGCTTTGCAGTAAATTATATTGATTTTTTTGTAGAAACTTCCGATTTGCCCCAAAATATCGTTTTCTGTAAACAAAAAGCTCAATGAAAACGCACATTATAACAGCACAGATTATGTCGACGCACGAATGCTGCTTAACAAATGCTGTAGATATCGAAATCATTACGCAAAGTGCGGAAACAGCGAATTTTCCCACAGGCTTCAGTTTTTTCTGCTTGAGCCACACGGACATAATTCCCATGGAGTAGGCTACGTGAAGCGAGGGACAAACGCCCGTCGGCGTATCAAACTCGTATATTAATCCCATAAGAGCCGTGAAAACATTATGATGGGTGAATTCATCTGGGCGAAGGTTCTGTATGCTCGGATAAAAGATATAGCATATCATTCCGATAACCTGCGTACAGATGATAAAGGTCTGCAGCTTTTTGAAACTCTCGACATCATAGAGCAGAAAATAAAGAAGGCTTGTCGCTATCAAAAAATACCACGAAACATAGAATATCACAAAGTACTCGTTGAACGGTATTATATCATCAAGCACGCAGTGCATAACGTGACAGCTGTCGTACGGTATCAGATTTTCCGTCAAAAAATAAAAAAGAAAATAAACAAGCCATCCCGACAAAAGCAGAAGATGCGAATATTCGGGACTTGTTATGTTATTTAGTCTCAGCTTTCTGTAATCGACCTCAGGCTTTCTGATACTACCGCCTCCTCTCTTATGTTTTGCGGATACTCTCTCGAGGGAATATTCGGATAGGGCACAACGGTGTGCCTTGGAAGCGAATAAGCCGTTTCGCTTATCTCGTTCATAAGGTATTCGCAGATACGGGTTCTCTCCTCTGCTATCGGTGCGTCGGGGTTAAATTCTATTGGCTTTCCGAAAATAACCTTGTGCAGTCTCGGAGCGATATACATCGGAACAAACTTCAGCTTTTCGCCTGTCTTTTTGTAGTAATACTTTGCCGTATCGACAAATTTATCCTGAAATTCATACACAATATTGTTGTGCGGAATATTTTGCTCGGGAAAAACAACATTGTTGCCGTCCTTCAAACTCTCCACAGCCGTTCTGAATGTAAAACGCAATCTGGAATCGTGATAAACAGGCACTAAGTCGCATGAATTTATCATATTCGACAGCGGCGCCGCTATAATCGCAGAAAGAATTTTATATATCCATCTCACGGCTTTCGGCTTTTTCGACCAAAAATCCTTGTAGGTATATTTTCTGCATTCTTCCTTTGTGAAAATCTGACCTATGCACCATGTTGTGTTCTTTCCGGGCAAATAAAGCTGGCTGATAATCGGGCCGTTCGTCTTAGAATGATTACCGACAAGCATTGCCCCTTTTTCGGGTATATTCTCGGTTCCGATGAGCTCGGGCGCCTTATAAAATCTTCTGAGAATTCTTACCGCACCCTTATAAAGTCTCGATCTTTTTTTCTCCATTATCCCACTCCTATCGCATTTGAGAGGCTTTCCTTCTCAAAACGCAGAGCGTTCCCCGCCCTATCGGCTGACGAGGAACACTTACATAAACACTATGGTTCAATTGTATCACAATAAATCCCGTCAAAAATTAACAGGCTGTAAACAAAAATGAATTTTGGTCATTTTTACTGTTGCCCGTTTTGCTGATTTTGCAAAAGTTTTGCCTTTTTCTGCGGATTTTTTGTCGCTTTTATGGGATAATTAACTTGTAGATTTCAGTTACTCTTTTATTTGAAGCTACAGAGAAAGGAATGATCAACTTTGACTAAGAAATGTGCATTTATTCTGACCGCTGTATTCGTTATGATATCAGCCGCAATCGTGGGATGCGTTTTCGAGATTCAGCCGTCAGACACGACCATCACCTATTCAGGAATTGACAAGGAGTCAATAAGCGCAACGGATTACAAAAACCGTGAAGGCGACGACTCTCTGCTGCTAAAGGCAGACAACTCAGCCCTTTCCCTTGAGGATATTCTCGGCGAGGACGAAAACAGCGTGCCTCTCGAGGTTTGATTCACAAGTTATATTAAGTCAAAATTTCGCATTTTTGAGAGCTCCCGCAGACGGGGGCTCTTTTTTGTCCGCCCCAAATGCCAAAATATATTGACAAAAACCCGTGTCGTTGCTAAAATAGTTAACGAAACTAATTATTTTTGATGTCAATGCAATTTTAGAATATATTCAAACACACTTAAGGAGAAAACTATGGCAAGAACCTATGACGATAAGATGTTCATAGAAACATTCGAGCATGAATACACATGGCTGAACGGCTTTATGCGAAACGTCGCAAGATACCCAAAAAGAACCGCCGTTCTCGATCCGCTGACCGAAAGAAAATGGACTTATAATGAGCTGAACAAGGAGGCTAACCGCCTTGCGAACGCACTGAAAGCAGACGGCGTCGGCAAGAACGATGTTGTCATGTCGGCAATGCTCAATTGCCCCGAATTTGTATTCTCTTACATCGGCCCGAGAAAAATCGGAGCTATTCTCAACCCAGCCAACTTTAACCTTGCTCCGGGAGAAATGGCAAAGCTGATCGACCACAACAAGCCAAAGGCTTTCCTCTATTCCGCAGAGCACAGAGACATGATAGTCGAGGCGGTTTCTCTCGCAAAAAATCCTCCGAAGGTACTCATCATGGTAGATAACCTCAAGGGCTTAGACATGCCGACAGGACATTTCTCATATGATGACTATGTTAAAAACATATCGGAAGAAAATCCCAAAAAAGACTTTGTTTCTCATATTTATGACGAGGTCTTGAGACTTTGCACATCGGGAACAACAGCACTTCCGAAAAGCTGTCCGATAAACGATATCAACGAGGTTCTCTCCGCTCACGATGTCATAATGCAGTATCCGCTTGAGCCTAACGACATCACCATGAACATGACCCCGTGGTTCCACCGAGGAGGAGCGCACAGCGGTGGCCCCGGCCCCAGCCTTTATGTCGGTGCGGCTGTCACAGTTCTGAGAAATTTCCAGCCTAAAATGTGCCTCAAATGGACTGAGGAGCTTGGCATCACCTATCTTATGGGTGCGCCGTCAACCCTCGAGATGCTCGCAAGAGCGCAGAAAAAGCACGGATTTGATTTAAGCTCGCTTCGTGGACTTGTCACCATGGGTGCGCCGCTCGAAAAGCACGCCTGCGAGGAGTACATGAAAACTCTCACTCCGAGAATTTTCAACGGCTACGGCACAACAGAGACCTTCTGGAACAGCTTCTTAAGACCGTTTGACTTGCCTGAATTTGCCGGCACGGTCGGCGGCAGCTGCATTGATGACGAAACAAGAGTTGTCAAGGTCTATGACGACAGAAAAGCCGAACCGTCCGAGACAGTCGAGAAGGACGGTGAAGCTCTCGGCGAGATAATCATTTGGAGTCCCGCAAAGGGAACCTACACCTACTATAACGCTCCGGAGGAAGCAGAAAAGAAATTCTATTCCGGCTGGATGTACACGGGTGATTTGGGCGTATGGGACGAGAACGGCTACATAACAATCAAGGGCAGAAAAGACGATATGATAGTTTGTGCCGCCGAAAACATCTACCCCACGCAGGTCGAGAACGCAATCCTTGAGCACGAAAAGGTGGATGACTGCATAGTAATCGGTGTGTCGGATAAGCTTCGCGGTCAGGCTGTTGCGGCTTATGTGAAAGTCACTGACCCGAGTGTAACCGCAGAGGATATTTCCGCTTTCTGCCATGTTCATCCTGATTTATCCGCCTACAAGCGTCCGAGATACATAAAAATCGTTGACTCTCTCCCATATACTCCGACGGGAAAGAAGAAAAGAGCAGAGCTCAGACGCATTGCAGAGGAAGACCTCAAAACAGGTGAGCTCAAAAGAACCTGACAATCTGAAATACGCAAAAGAAAAGGGTGCCGGTTTGGCACCCTTAATTTTTATGTTTTTTACTTTGTTGCTCTGTGATTGATAATCTGAGCCATTTCGCCGACATTCTTCATGGAAGAAATCTCACCCATTTTGAACTTCATGCCAAACTCTCTCTCAACAGCGGAGATGAGTGTGATATGCTCGAGTGAATCCCAGTCGTCAATATCGTTTGCTGTTGTCTTGGGAGTGATTCTGATGCTGTTATCATCAAAAACATCCTGAAAAACTCTGTTTAATCTTGTAAAAAGAACCTTTGCGTCCATGGTAATCCTCCGTTAGATTTCTTCTTTTACTTCAATATATTTATTTTTGTTCTCGTAATTTGTGATATCGAGCGTCCAGACGGAATTTCCGTCCTCGTCCTCGCTTACCTTATCAAATCCGAATGTGCCGTAAAGATCTTTAACCATCTTGTTCTTGGCGGTCGGATAATAATATCCCGTGATCTTCTCGATGCCCTGAGCCTTTGCCTTTTCGACAAGCTTATCGAGCATGGCAAGCTCCATATCACGCTTGAGGACACGGCACGACATAAGCCACAAATCCATATTGAGGTTTTTTCCGTCCTTCTTTCCGATTACAACGGAAACAACGCCGTTATCGCCAAACTTATCGATAAGCTTTCCGTAAAGTCTGATATACTCATCACTCTCGAAAACCTCTTCCATTTCTGTCGGAGTATATCTCTTGGTTGTCACGTTGAACTGGTTCGACTTATTTGTGAGCTGGGTTATTCTTGCGATATAAACAGGCTTGAAATCGGCAATCTCGCCGACCATCTCGAGGCTCTTAAGATACTCGCCGTAATCTCCGAACGAAGCCATTTGCTGATTGCGGAGAACATTCTTCTTGTACATATCGCCGCGCTTGAGGTCATCGGCGGTGAAGCTTGTCACCTCGAAAAATCCCGAACGGTCGATTGTGTTGATGTAGTTCTCGACGCCATCCATCTCAGGTACGGCACAGCCGCTTATCTGAGCGGAAACAATTGCTCTCTCGGCTGGGTTATCGTCAGCGAAAACTATCGCATCCTGACCGATATTGAGCTCTGCCGCAGTCTCAGCGATATTTCTGTCCTTGTTCTCCCAGTTAGCCTTGATGATAACAAAATCATCGGGCTTTAGTGCGCCCTCGGGGTGATTAAGTCCTACAATGGCATTTTCGTGATCGTTCTTCGAGCAGACCGTGAGAACAATGCCGAGCTGCTTGAGCTCCTTAACATAGCTCTGGAACTCATAGTAAGACTGGCTGACTCCCGTTTCCTGTCCGATTTCGATTCCGTCTACGCCGTCATCACCGACAACGCCGCCCCAAAGGGTGTTGTCAAGGTCAAGTGCGAGTGCCTTCTTGTTCTTGCCGAAAATCGACTTTATGATATTGGCAACGCTGAACGAGAATGACGGAATGCCCTCAAAACACATAGCGTACTTATACATATTCCAGAAAAGCGGATTAGACCACTCCTTGAGACCGTAGTCGGCAGAGATGAAGTTGAGATCGTTGATGTAGAAGCTCTCGTTCTCTCTTGCGTAGGAATAGAAATAATCGTTAAGTCTTGTGATGAAATTCACTCTGCCGTGAATATCCCAAGCGTCACGGTTTCCGAGAAGTCGATAAAGCGGCATCTCGAAGTTGTTCTGAATTATCGGGCAGTGGAATTTTTCTTTAATGCTCTGCCACATGGCACGGAACTTCTCACACTCCGTGTTAAATTTAGCGTCAACCTCTTCCGCAGAATCTGCCATTGCGGGGAAATTCGTGATATTCCTGTAAGAGGTGTGCACGAATACTATGTCCGGCTCGAATTTAAGCAGAGTATCATCGGGGAACATAGCGTCCTGAAAATACTGGGCATATTCCGACTCGTAGAACTCAGGCTCGATACCGTAATTTAGCAAAAAGAGCTCCAAAATGCTTACAATATTTGCCGTTGTGGAACCGCCGAATACGGCGATTTTTTTCTTTATTCTCTTGCTTCCGTCAGCAAGAAGAGCCTTTTTTATAGACTTCTTCTTGTTGATTATATAACCGGAATCAAACGGATATTCAAGTTCTTTCATGTTATTCACCATTCACCTTAATCTGTGTCTGTGCTTGTCAAAGCCTCGTCAACAATGGTTGCGCCCTTGTTCTGAGTGAGCATTGTCGTGAGGTTATCGGCATTTCCGCCGACAACGGAGTAGGAACACATACTGAAGAGAACATCGGTTGCACCCGTGAACTCTACAAAGTCTACGAAGTTCAGGTTGAAGTATCTTAAGTCAACAACATAGATTTCATCGAACGAAGCGACATACCACGGAATTTCCGCATTGCCGTAGGAGTCCTTGACGATGATGAGCTTTCTGCCGTTGTTTGCGGTACCAGTGACCTTTACAATCTGGTCATCACCGCCCATATACATAATGTAGGAGTTTGCGGTATCTGTCTCCATGTAGAGATTTCCCGTATACTGATACTCGAAGTTTCTGTCGTAGTAGTAAGTTGTGACATCTTCCTTCTGCTTCCACCACGGGAAGTCCTCGGGGTCATTGAGAACACGGTAATCCTGAGTGTAGCCGTAATAAGAACCGACATAGCCCTCATTCACGCCGCTCTCGAAGGTATCCTTATCCGCAAAGGCAACGCCTGCCGCCTCGGCAAAGGTTCTCGCTGCGTAGTAAGCACCGAGCTGTGACCAGTGGTGGTCTGTTCTGAGGTAAATATCCTCCTCGGTGTGCTTCTGAAGAACCGAGCAAACATTAAGCGATGTGATTCCGCTGTCGAGCTCTCCCGCAATCTCATCGAAGCGGTCGCTCTGGCTTGCGGTGTACTCGAGTGCGTTCGCCGGGGTGTAGAATTCACTTGCAAGCGGACACGGCATATTCCAGATATTTATACTTGAATCAAGCTCTTTTCTGAGCTCGTTTAAAGCTGTGACATAAGAGGTATCGTCACCGTTTCCGAAAAGTCCGAGAACTCTGTAGTGACCTTCCTGCTGAACGATGATAAGGCCGTCCGACCAGTCGAACTCGTCGTCCTGCTTTGTGAAGTCGGTCTGATCCTCCTCGGTATCGGCGATTGTTCCTATCTTGATGTGAACACTTCTTCTGCCCGCAGAGCCGTCAAGAGTTGCATCGGAAATTTCCGTTCCGCCTGTCGTCTGTGCGGTCGAGGTCTCTGTCGTGCTTGTCTCAGTCGAAGATGTATCCGCCGAAGCAGAATCGTCGCTCGAGCTTGTTTCGTCTGCCGTACTTGTCTCGGTTGTGGTGTCGCCCGTTTTCTTGGTTGCATTATTGACGAAAATGACATCGTCGTCACTTGACGGAAGGCCGAAAACAGCCTTTATGTCATAGCCCGCATTTTTCAGTGCGTCACGGTTCGGAACGGTATCGGTGAACCACTCGTTTATTCCGCTCGTGAAGCTGCCAGAGAACCAATTTGAGATTGAAAAGCTCGGAAACGAAGCAAGCGTTCTCTTCTCAATCTGCGAAACCTTGGACTTCGGGAAAAACAGCATGTATATCATTCCCAAACAGAAGAAAGGAATGAGTATCATCATGGAGAGAAGAGAAACTCTCATTTCCAAAAGCTTCCTCTTCTTCTCGCTTGGTGACTTTTTGGGCTTTTTCGGAGCGTCGTCAAGCTCGAAATCTCCGAAATCAAAATCATCGTAGTCCGACGCACCGGAACCGCTGTTTGAAGCTGCCGAATCGGACGGACTGTCGTAGTCCGGCATATCGTCTATATTGAAATCACCAAAGTCAAAGTCGCTGTAATCATCATCGGAGGAAGCCACAACCTTATCGGTTGTATTGGCATAAACCTCTTCCTTGACCGTGTTATCTTCTTTTTTGTCGAGAGCATCAAAATTAATACTCTCAAAATCTACGGGCGGTGTTTCGGGTTTATTTTCACCGTCTTGAGAAGTGAAATTCGAGAAGAGGTCGTTCACCTCGATTTTCAAATCCTCACCGCCTGCATTGTTGTTAAATTTATCGTCCATTTAAAATTACCTTTTATTTAGAACCTGAAGTAGAGGAAAACATTGTTTGTTGTATCGACAAGAAGTACGCTTACAACCACGAGCAGTACAAGACAGCCTGCCAGTGCGCTAAATCTGCCGACAGCATAAACCGTGGGGTTCTTGTTGTCGAGAACAAAGCTCTTAATCTTGGGAAGCACGGGCATTGATATAATCATTGCGGCAAGCACGAGGAACAGATTATCCTTCATGTTAGAAAGCGTTACCATATCGAAAAAAGCCGCCTTGTTCACTATCATGTTGATTCCCGTGATATTCAGGAAGAACTGACCTAATTGCTTCAAATCCTCAAACTTGAAGATACCGAAACCGATTACGATAATCAGCTTGGAATAAATATGCTTCCACCAAATCGGCCACTTCTTGAGAACCTTCTTTCCGAGCTTTTGCTCGAAGAAAATCCAGCCGCCAAAATAAAGACCCCAAAGAATGTAGTTCCAAGCGGCGCCGTGCCACATACCCGTGCAGAACCAAACGAGGAAAAGTCCGAGATATTTTCTGGGCTTGCCGAAAATCGGAACATAGAGAAGATAATCTCTGAAGAACGAGCCAAGCGAGATATGCCATCTCTGCCAGAACTCGGCAATGGTTTTGCAGGCAAAAGGATGAGTGAAGTTCTCGTCAAAGTGGAAGCCGAACATTCTGCCGAGTCCTATCGCAATATCACTGTATCCGCTGAAATCAAAGTAAACATAAAGCGAATAGACTATAACCGTATACCATGTTCCGATGACCGAGACGCTTGCAAGCTCCGAGCCGAAGAATGTGTCAACTATGGAATTCAGGTTGTTTGCAAGGATAACCTTCTTTGCAAGTCCCTGAATAACTCTCATTGAGCCCTCGCAGAGGTCGTTGGGGCTTACCGTTCTGTGGTCGATTTCCTCCTCAATAACGCTGTATCGGACAATAGGACCTGCGATAAGCTGTGGGAAAAGTGAGAGATAAAGCAAGAATTTATAGTAATGCTTCTGCACTTTGACCGCATCCCAGTAGCAATCGACTATGTACGAGATAGCCTGGAACGTAAAGAACGAAATACCGATAGGAAGCGTGATGTTCGGAACAGGAATGCTTGCTCTGAAAAGCGCATTGATATTCTCGACAAAGAATCCTGTGTACTTAAAGACAAGTAACAACGCAATATCGACCACAACGCCGAACGTGACTATCCATTTGGATAGAACCTTGCCCCGATACTTCCCTATTTGCAGTCCGATGAACCAGTTAAACGCCGAACTGAATATGAGTAGCAAAACCCATGTCGGCTCGCCCCATGCATAAAAAAGCACGGAAAACACGCAAAGAACGATATTCTTTGCCTTGAGCTTTTTGGCACAAAGGTAGCAGATTATGCACACCGGCAAAAAGCAGTAAATAAAAAACAGATCCGCAAAAACCATTTCTTTTTTCCTCAGTTTTATTAGTAAGATTCTGCCGCTAAATACAAGTCAGTCCCCCCTCTGACGATACTGCCAAAGCTCTGTCAACCGATTTGCGTTTTTCAGCAATTAATCAAATTTTGACCATATTAACGCAAATTACATTTTATATCAAATATATATATCCGTCAAGCGAATTAACCGCACTAAAACGCAAAATCTGTTATTATGTCAATCTGTGATTTGTTGTTGCTAACCGTCCGCTTTTTGTGCTACAATATCAATATATTTTTATGTCATACCAACCAAGAAAGGATTAACCATGATTAAAATCGGAATTGTCGGCTACGGTAATTTAGGCCGTGGCGTAGAAAAGGCAGTTAATGCCGCTCCCGATATGGAGCTTGTCGCAGTATTCACAAGAAGAGACCCGTCTTCACTCAAAATCAAGAGCGAAAATGTTCCCGTTCTTCACATTGACGACGCTCCCTCGATGAAGGAGAAAATCGATGTAATGATCCTTTGCGGAGGAAGCGCAACAGATCTTCCTGTTCAGGGACCAAAATTCGCAGAAATGTTCAACACTATCGATTCCTTCGACACTCACGCAAAAATTCCAGAGTACTTTGCGGCAGTAGACAAAGCCGCAAAAAGCGGAAATAATGTATCCGTTATCTCTGTCGGCTGGGATCCGGGTATGTTCTCACTTCAGAGAATTTTGGCAGGCTGTATTCTTCCGAACGGCAAAGACTACACCTTCTGGGGCAGAGGCGTTTCTCAGGGGCACTCCGACGCCATCCGCAGAATCGAGGGCGTTCAGGACGCCAGACAGTACACCGTTCCTGTTCCCGAGGCAATCGAGTCCGTAAGAAACGGAGAAAATCCCGAGCTCACAACCCGTCAGAAGCACACAAGAGAGTGCTATGTCGTTGCGAAACCGGGTGCCGACCTTAAGAAGATTGAAGAAGAAATCAAGACCATGCCGAATTACTTCTCTGACTACGACACAACAGTCAACTTCATCTCTCAGGAAGAATTGAACGAGAAGCATGCGGGCATTCCTCACGGCGGATTTGTCATCCGTTCGGGAAACACAGGCGAAAACAAGCACATCATCGAGTATTCGCTGAAGCTTGATTCCAACCCCGAGTTTACTTCAAGCGTTCTCACCGCTTATGCAAGAGCGGCTTATAAGCTCTCAAACGAGGGCAAGAGCGGTGCTATGAGCGTATTTGACATCGCTCCTGCTTATCTTTCTCCGCTTTCAGGCGAAGAACTCAGAAGAACACTTCTCTGATACTCTGATTACAAAACAAAACGGTGCTCAAACGAGCACCGTTAATTTTTTATTCAGCTGTTCTTACTTATCGTTGAGAACATCATTGAGAAGTGCGTCAATGTCCTTTGTATCATAGGAGGAAATATCCTTCTTTGGTGCGGGACGGCTCTGTCGCTGAGTGTTCTGAACAGGTCTTGAGGAAGTGCTTGGTCTTCTCTGAGCGGAAGAACCCTGAGCGTTTGACGGTCTTCTGTTGTTAACAGCCGCACTCGGTCTCATAGGAGCATCAGATGAAGTGCGTGAAGACTGCTGAGGTCTCTGCTGGGGTCTTTGCTGCGGACGCTGACCGTTCTGAGGCTGTGACGGTCTTGACTGCTTAACGGGGCGCTGAGCTGTTCTGCCCTTTGCCGAAACATAAGCATAGTTATCGTCATATGAATACTGGTCGCCCGAACGTCTCTGTCTCGGAGCCGGCTCATAATCAGAGTTTCCTCTTGAAGCATTTCCGACTGTCTCGTAGATTTCCTCAACATCGGACTTATCTCTTGCCTTTGAAGCAATCGACCAAACGATAACGGAAAGAATTCCGACCACGCCGACTGCAAGAAGAACTATTCCGATGACGGCAAATGAACCTAAGCCGTTTGACTTACTGTTCTTTACCTGACCGATAGTCTGATAGTTGTCACTCTTGCTTGTCTCGGAGGAGCTTGAATCCGTTGATGAGGAAGCTGACGGAGCAGCTGTTGCCTTCTTGAGCGTGCCGATAACTGTCGAAGATGAAGACGATGAAGAAGCTGTGCTGTCAGAGCTTGAAGATGAAGCCGTGCTGTCACTGCTCTGTGTGTTATCGTTATAATTATTGCCGCCGTTATTGTTGTCGGTGCTGCTGTCATTATCCGTGTTGTCGGGGTAATAGTCAGTGCTGTCACCGTTGTTGTCGGGGCTGAGGTTGCTGATATCATCGTCATCACCGTCAAAACCGCTGTAACCGCCGTTTGTACCGTCGTCATTGAGGTCTTGACCGCTGAATTCGCCTGTATCAGAGGATTCGTCATAGTTGTAGTCGTCACTCGTATCCTGGTAATAATCATCGGCAAATGCCGTAATGCTCATTACAGAGAACATTAAAAGTGACGCCATAAGTAAAGCTAAAAGATTTTTTCTTTTTTTCGTAATAATCATCCCTTTTTTTGTTAAGTCGATAGTGTGACTTTGTTTCTTCCGAACACTAATTTTAGCACAGAAGACACAAATATTCAATATAGTTTAGAGCGATAGTTTAAAGCAACTGCCGAATTTTTCGCTCATAATGCCGATTCACAGAAGCATCAGAACAATCTCTGCGACAAATGCCGCACCGCATGACGACAGTGCAACCGTCAAAAGGCTTTTTTCACAAAATGCCGTTATCACAGCCGCAAAAAGTCCGATTGCCGCACTTACCACACTGCTTGTTCCAAACAGTATTGCGGGAAATGTCATGGCACTTAGCACCGCATAAGGAATATAGTACAAAAGCGAAAGCACAAAGCGGTTTGTTATCTTCTTCCTGAAAAATGTAAGCGGAATCATTCTTATCAGGTAGGTCACAAGCGCCATAACGAGAATATACGGCAAAAAGTACATAAAGCTTTTTTCGTTACTCATCGCTTTTCGCCTCCTTCACGGGGAATTTCCACGCACAGAAGCATGAAGCGAGAAGCGCACAGATAATCACGGATATTCCCGAGGAAATGAAGCTGAAAATCGGTGCAAAATAAATCACTGCGGAAAAAGCCGCCGCCAAAGCTATGCACACGAGCACCGCCTTGTTTTTCTTTGCGGGCGGAATGATGATTGCAATGAACATTCCGTAGAGCGCAATGCCGAGAACTGCCGTTATGTTTGACGGGAGAATGTTTCCGAACAAAGCTCCGAAAAAGGTGCCGAGCGTCCAGCCGAGAAACGGCAAAAAAGCAAGTCCCAGATAAAATCTAAAGCTAAGCGGTTTTTCTCTTGCAGCCATCACGGCGAAAATCTCATCCGTAATCATAAACGACATGAAAAGCCTTTGCGCAAAGCTTGTATTTTGCGGTAATCTCTGAGATAGAGTCAGCGACATGAGCGCATATCTAAGATTTATGACCGCCTGACAGACTATAAGCTCCAAAAACGTTCCGCCTGCCGCCATTATCGCGAGTCCGTTTGCCTGACCCGCACTTGTTACATTCACTGCCGACGTCATGACAGCCGACAAAATCGGCATACCCATGGACACAGCCAGCATACCAAAAGAAAAGGATACCGAAAAATACCCAAGGGCAATCGGTATCCCGCTCTTTAATCCTTCTTGAAATTCACTTTCCTTCAATAAGCTCACCCTTTACTTCAAGCGGTTAAGCTATATTGTATCAGAGGTAAGCCTCAGCGTCAACTCTTGAGCCCCACTGGTAAAGTTCGAAGTGAAGGTGCGGACCTGTTGTGTTACCCGTAAGTCCGACATAACCGATAACCTGTCCTGCCGTGACATACTCTCCCGGAGAAACGACAATCGAGCTCATGTGAGCATAACGTGTGGAGAACTCGTCGTTGTGATAGATAAGTACGTAGTAGCCCCAGCTGTAGCCCCAAGAATCAGAGTCGTTTACAGCAGAAACAGTACCGTCTGCCGCCGCAACAATCGCAGTGCCGTAGCTTGCGGCAAAGTCGGTGCCGTAGTGACCCTCATATCCGCCGTAGCCTGCTGAAATATAAACATATCCCGGGCATGGGCAAATAAGAGAAATTCCGCCGCCGCTGTTATTGTTACTGTTATCATCATAGCTGTTATCGCTATTGTCATTGTTGCTGTTATCGTCGTAGCTGTCGTCGCTATTGGAATTATCGTCTGTATTTGTGTTCTCGTCGGTGCTGTTCGAGTTATCATCACCGTCGATTACAGGCTCACTGTCTTCGGACGAATCTGAGCTGTCATCGCTTGAATCACTGCTCTCATCGCTGTTTGAAGAGTCGTTAGTATTCTTGTCATCGCTCGAGCTGCCCGAATTACTGTTTGAAGTAGGCTGAACTGTCGGTGCGGCAGTCGGCTCGGGTGTTGCCATCGCGGCAATCATCTCAGCGTAAAGCTGATCGGCATAAGCATTAGCTTCGTCAAGTGAAGAATTAGCCTCTGCACGTTTGTTTGCAAGCTCGGTCAACACTTCCTGATTTTCGCTGTAAAGCGTATTAATCTCTTCCGTCTTGTCCTCAAGAGTTACCTTAAGCTCGGCAACCTCTTTTTTCTTTTCCTTGAGCTCACTTCTTGTGTCCTTTGTTGCCTCCATGAACTCGTTCATCTTTTCCATGAGCTCGTTATCGTGCTTGGAAACACTCTGCATGGTCTGAAGTCTCATCATGTAGTCAGAGTAGGAATCGGCATTGAGAAGTATCTCAAGAGTTCCGACAGAACCCGTCTTATAGATAGCCTTGATTCTCTCCTTGAAAAGAGCCAAGGTGTCGGCATATTCTTCCTCTGCGGCTGAAAGCTTTTCGTTAAGCTCCTTAATGCTTGCATCAAGATCCTCTATATCGGAGTTTGCCGCCGCAATCTGCTTTGAAATGGAAAGAAGCTGGCTTTCGAGAAGCTCTGCCTTTTCGTTTGCGTCGGCAGTCTCGGCGTCAAGTGCGTCTATCTGTGCCTGAATATCAGCCTGCTCCTGTTCAAGAGCCGCCTGATCGGCTGCGATATCCTCGACACTGCGTGTTTCTTCAGCAGAAACGGTCGGTGCGGAATATGCGAAGCTTGTAGCAAAAAGAACCGCACTCATAAAGAATGCAGATAATTTTCTGCCGTTCTTTTTCAATTTCATAAAATTACCTCTTTTTCTGTATTTCTGTAAATGCTTATCGGAAATAAGCTTAGAGATCAAATCTAAAATAACTCTGTACACTATTTTCAACGATACTATTCTACGTCCATATGTATCTGTTATTTTTCTTTAAAAGAAATTTGCAACTATTTTGCAGAGCTACAAGTCATTCAAAAAACAGAAAAAAACGGCTTATTTCAGCCGTTTTTTCTAATCAGTACGCAGTCGATAGGAATTTCCTATGCTGTGCTGTATATTTAATTTAAAAACATCAAAAATCGTCAAAATCATCGTAATTGCTCGGATTTCTGACATATCCGCTGGAAATAATGAGCTTAGGATTTTTGTTTCTGCGCCTTTGCCTTTTTTCCTTTCTCTCTCTGATTCCCGCAAATATCATATAGACAATGATAAGAATAACCGAGATTAAAACAAGCACCCACATCACAACTCCCGTGACATTCACGCTTTTTTCTCGCTGACCCGAAAGCTGGGTGTTATCCGTAAAGGTTTTGTTCACAGAATCACTTGTCTCACCCGTAGAACCGTTTCTGCCTGCTCCGGCAACATCCGCACTGCTACTGCTATCACTACTCTCACTGCTTTCGCTGTTTTCGGTAACAGTGGTGCCCGTTTCGGCATCGCCTGTGTTATCAGTGGTATCCGTGCTGTCTGTAGCGTCCGTCAAATCGTCACCTGTGTTATCATCCGAATAATAATCGGTGTTATCGTCCGTGTAGTAATCGCCCGTATCGTCGGAATAATATTCCTCCGTACCGTCGGTGTATGTGTCGTCGGCAAAAGAGACAAGCGAAAGCGATAAAGCAAGGCTCATTGCCAAAACTATACTCGCAAAGCGAAAAAATCTTACTGCTTTAAGTTTATATTTCAAAATTTCTCTCCTTAAGTACGAATCCAATCGCAAAAATTATACATATTCTATCACCGAGATTAGATTTAAGCAAGCTTTCATCAGCCGTTCACTCTGCTCTTACCGCATAAACATCGTAGCGAACGGCTTTTCTCTCAACAGAATATGTCGGCTCGATTCCCGCCAGAAAACTGCTCTCGGGAGGTCTTTTGACGACTATCTTCTTCGGCTTGGCGGAAAATGCCGCCTGCATAAGCTCATCTTCGTCCTCACACGGCTTTTCTATCGTGTGGAGAACCTGCATTTTGTTTTTGGTCTCTGCGTTCTTTTTCTTCTCGGGGAACATGGGGTCAAGATAGATAAGGTCGGGTAAATATCCAATTTTGCTTATAAGCTCCTTGCTGTCTCCTTGGGAAAGAGTCATTCTTTCGGCAATTTCTTTGAGCTTTGGGTCTTTTTTCGCACGGATAAGCGCATCTTTCAGTAAAACCGCCGTTATCGGATTGTGCTCGTACATCTCCACTCGGTAACCTGCCGCCGCCAATATAAACGAGTCCTCGCCGAGCCCCGCCGTAAAATCAACTGCCCTCTCGTCCTTTTCGGGCTTTGCCGCCTTGAGAATTATCTCATGAGCCAAATGACCACCGCTCACTCTCTTGAGCATTAAGCTGAAATCTCCCTTAAGCGTTTTTCCGCCGCTGACAAAGGAAATTCCTGTTTTATCGATTATAAAATATCTTGAATTCCTGTCTTTCGGAATATCGTCAACAAGCGGTGCCGCAAAATCCTTTGCAATTTTCTTCGCCCTGTCGGTATCCACCTTTTTTCCGAGTATCACTACCGCATCTATAAGATTTTCTGTGTTTTCCAAATTCAATCTCCGTTTCTTTCGGTCTTTACTTTTGATAAATATATATTACTACATTTTTCTCTTTCGGGCAAAACAAAAAATTCCGACTCAAAAAGCCGGAATTTCTTGCATTGTATATGAGGTGTGTGTGATAAAGATGTGATCTTGATTAAATGTATCAGTCGTAAAGCGTAACTATTCCGCCGCCGACATTTACATACATAAGATGGTGCTTTCTCTTAGAACCGTCTTCTTTCACGGCAGTGATTGTGGCTGCCTTCTTTGTATTAGAAGAATTCATAAGAAACTCTGTAAACTTTTTCATAATATTGTCCTTCTTTCGCTGTTTTAGCCGACAATATATGTGATATATCCTCCGGCATTAACATAAGCCATTCTCTGATTTCCGCTTGGGGAATGAGGGAGTGTCTCGCCGACAAGCTCTAAAAAGCTTCTCTTCTTTGTGTTTGTGTTCTTATTATTTGTATTCTTGTTGTTAATCATAATATTCGCCTTTTCCTTGTGTACATCAAATCATCTGACTATGTACGTTATGTATCCTCCTGCATTGACATACGGCATTCTTACATTGCCTGTCGCAGAATGTGGGATATTCAGTTCTATCAGCTTTAAAAAGCCTCTTCTTTTGGTCTTCTGTGTATCTGTGCCTTTATTGCCCGCCATAGATTACCTCAGACAATTTTATCAGCCGACGATGTATGTGATTCCGCCGCCAGCGTTGACATAGAGCATTCTCTGGTCGCCTGTT
Source organism: Lachnospiraceae bacterium (assembly GCA_963597005.1). Taxonomy (GTDB): domain Bacteria; phylum Bacillota; class Clostridia; order Oscillospirales; family Acutalibacteraceae; genus SIG603. Next base: position 26,197 of record CAVBOS010000001.1, on the reverse strand, counting down.
GCGGAATGCGGAAGAGTCTCGCCGATCATATCCAAAAAGCTTCTCTTCTTTGCGTTCTCGTGCTTATTGTTATTTGTATTCTTATTGTTAATCATAATGTTCGCCTTTTCCTTTCAGTCAAATCGGTTCAAATTAACCGACAATGTATGTAACAACACCGGCTGCGTTTACGTAAGCCATTCTCTCGTGTCCGCTTGGGGAATGAGGAGCCATATCGCCGAAAATCTCAACGATGCTTCTTCTCTTTGCCTTTGTGTCGTTTGTATTCTTAGTGTTCTTGTTGTTAATCATAATTATTTCCTTCTTCTTAACTTCTTTCTTCTTTTCGCTTTCGATTACTTGTAGAACTTGCTGTCAGGTGAAAGCGTTACGATACCGTCGCCTACATTTACATACATGAGGTGGCGCTTCTTTTCAGTTGTCTTAATGTTCTTTGCGTTCTTAGTGTTCTTATTGTTAATCATAATATTTTTCTTCTCTTAACTTCTTTTTTCTTTTGTTTATTCTTTCTCTTAAGCGTTGATTGCTGTTACCATTCCGCCTACGTTTACATATACGAGGTTATTGTTTCTTGCCTCAGGTGCCGGAATGTCATTCTCAATCGCACTTCTTACGGCTCTCTTCTTTGTCTTTGCGTTCTTGAGGTTTGTTGTATATATTGTCATTGGCTTAATCATAATCGTTTTTTCCTTTCGTTATCTTTCTTCTTACTTTCTTTTTGTTTTCTTTCTCTTAAGCGTTGATTGCTGTTACCATTCCGCCTACGTTTACATATACGAGGTTATTGTTTCTTGCCTCAGGTGCCGGAATGTCATTCTCAATCGCACTTCTTACGGCTCTCTTCTTTGTCTTAGCGTTCTTAAGGTTTGTTGTATATATTGTCATTGGCTTAATCATAATCGTTTTTTCCTTCTTAACTCTCTCTTGATTTCCTTACATAGTCGGCATTGTTACGCCGTTTATATTCACATACTGTCTGCCGAAGCATCCATATGCCGGAATGTCAAGCTCTGTGTCATTCATTACTATTTCTGCTTTTCTTGACAGCTTCTTGCTGTTCTTAAGATTTGTTGTGTAGATTGTTTCTGCTTTTCTTGAATACATATTGATTGCCTCGCCTTTCGTAATATTTGTTTCGGTTTTTTTGTCTTAGGTGTTTTCTTTTTCTCTTCACCTTACGATGTTATTATAGCAACGCTTTATAAATTTGTCAAGAGTTTTTATAAATTTATTTTTGAATTTCTTTATATTCTTAAATAAATATTTATGAACGATACTTTGATTCAGTTTTCGTCACCGAGAGATAGACTTTTGTCCTTGCTTTGTGGACTTTGGGCTAAAACTGTCTTTTCATTGTGGGATTTTGCATTTCTGTTTCATTTTCATCACAAAATCTTTATAAATTTTTAATTTTCGTAAAAAAAACTCAGCCATTCGAAAAGCCCAAATGACTGAGTAAAAATATTTTTATTTTGTTTTTATTTAAATCAGCAAACTACCTTAACGGAAAGCTTTACCTTTTCGCCGTTGATGTCCTGCTCCTCGACATTTCCGTCGACGGTGCCGAAAGCAATCTCATCTGCAAGAACATCGCTCTTGATGCTCTCTTCGTTATTCTTGACGATCTCGGCAATCTTCTCGTTGTCGGCAACGCCGAGAACGATGTGGTCTGTTACGTTGAAGTCTGAGCTCTTTCTCATATTCTGAACCTTACTTACAACCTCACGAACCATACCCTCTTCGATAAGCTCCGGTGTGAGTGTGGTATCGAGGACAACTGTCACGTTGTTTTCGGTAGCGGAAACAAAGCCCTCTGCCTTAGCGGTATCGATGAGGAGCTCCTCGCTTGTGAGCTCGACAGGCTCGCCGCCGTCGTTAACCTCAAGCTTAAGAACGCCGTTAGTATCAAGCTCCTTCTTTGCCTTTGAGCCGTCAAGCTCAGCGAGAGCTGTTCTGACTGCGCCCAAACGCTTGCCAAGCTTCTTTCCGAGAAGTCTGAGCTGCGGCTTGAATGTGTATGTTACAAACATGCTTGCGTCGTTTGTGAACTCGAGAGTCTTGACGTTAAGCTCGTCTGTGATGATGTCGGTGTAGATTGCGGGGATTTCTTTCTCTCCTGCGATATACATCTTTGCGAGTGGCTGACGGTTCTTGATTGCGGCATCGTTTCTTGCTGCTCGACCGAGTGTGACGGCTGTGAGAACCTCTTCCATGTTACTCTCAAGCTCTGCGTCAATCTTGGACTCGTCATACTTAGGATATGAGCAAAGATGAATTGACTCCGGTGCACTCTTGTCGTTTGTTCTGACGAGGTTCTGGTAAATCTCCTCTGTGATGAACGGTGTGAGCGGAGCGGCTGCCTTGCTGAACTCTACCAAAGCGGTATAAAGAGTCATGTAAGCGGCAATCTTATCATCTGTCATGTCCTTAGCCCAGAATCTCTCTCTTGAACGGCGAACATACCAGTTGGAGAGCTCGTCGACAAATTCAGTCATAACCTTAGTTGTGTCCTGAATCTTGTAATCGGAGAGATACTCGTCTGCTGTCTTGATGACAGTATTGAGCTTGGAGATGAGCCACTTGTCCATAACGGTGAGCTTGCACTCATCGAGATTATACTTTGTGGCGTCAAAATTATCTATATTAGCGTAAAGAACGAAGAATGCGTAACTGTTCCAGAGAGTTGAAAGGAACTTTCTCTGTCCCTCCATAACTGCCTTCTCGTGCCACTTGTTCGGAAGCCAAAGAGCGGAGTTGGAGTAGAAGTACCAGCGGATAGCGTCTGCGCCGTAGGTGTTGAGTGCTTCCATCGGGTTGACGGCATTTCCCTTTGACTTACTCATCTTCTGACCGTCAGCATCCTGAACGTGACCGAGAACGATAACATTCTTATACGGAGCCTTATTAAAGAGAAGAGTGGAAATAGCCATGAGGGAGTAGAACCAACCTCTTGTCTGGTCAACAGCCTCGGAAATGAAGTCTGCCGGGAACTGAGCCTCGAACTTATCCTTGTTCTCGAACGGATAGTGGTGCTGAGCGAACGGCATTGAACCGGAGTCGAACCAGCAGTCGATAACCTCGGGTACACGGTGCATGATTTTTCCGCAGTCAGGGCAAGGAATTGTTACCTCGTCGATGTACGGACGGTGAAGCTCGATGTTATCAGGGCATGAAACAGCCTTGCTCTTTAACTCCTCGATTGAGCCGATGCTCTCGAGGTGACCGCATGAGCACTCCCAGATGTTGAGCGGAGTTCCCCAGTATCTGTTTCTTGAGATACCCCAGTCCTGAATATTCTCGAGCCAGTCGCCGAATCTTCCCTTACCGATGGACTCGGGCATCCAGTTGACTGTATTGTTATTTCTGATCAAATCCTCTCTTACGGCAGTCATCTTGATGAACCAAGACTCTCTTGCGTAGTAGATGAGAGGTGTGTTACATCTCCAGCAGTGCGGATAGTCATGCTCAACCTTCGGAGAATCGAAGAGAACACCGCGCTCATAGAGGTCCTTGAGAACCTCGGGGTCTGCGCTTACTGCGCCGTTTTCAATCTCGTGCTGTGACGGCTTGCAGCGCATTCCGGCAAAAGGAGTTTCCTCTGTGAGACAGCCCTTCTCGTCAACGAACTTAACAAGCGGAAGATCGTACTTTCTTCCGACCTTTGCGTCGTCCTCACCGAAAGCGGGAGCGATATGAACGATACCTGTACCGTCGCTCATGGTGACATAGTCGTCACATACGACATAATGAGCCTTTTTGCCAAGAGAAGCTGCCTTGTCGGCTGTGCACTTATAAAGTGACTCGTACTCTCTGTACTCGAGGTCACTGCCCTTGTATGTCTCGAGAATCTCGTAAGCAGGCTTATCGTCCTCTGAAAGCTTGCCGAGAACCTTATCAAGAAGAGCCTCTGCCATATAATAGGTATAGCCGTCTGCAGCCTTTACCTTAACATAAGTGTCATTTGGGTTTACGCAAAGTGCGACGTTGGACGGAAGTGTCCACGGTGTAGTTGTCCATGCGAGGAAATAAGCGTCCTCACCGACAGCCTTGAAGCGAACTACAGCCGTGCGCTCCTTTAAGGTCTTGTAGCCCTGAGCAACCTCATGAGAGGAAAGCGGAGTTCCGCAACGTGGGCAATAAGGAACAATCTTATATCCTTTATAAAGAAGACCCTTGTCAAAGATAGTCTTGAGAGCCCACCACTCGGACTCGATGAAGTTGTTGTCATAGGTAACATAAGGGTTGTCCATGTCTGCCCAGAAGCCGACTGCCTTGGAGAAATCCTCCCACATTCCCTTATATTTCCAAACGGACTCCTTACACTTTGTGATGAACGGATCAAGACCGTAAGCCTCAATCTGCTCCTTGCCGTCGATGCCTAGGATTTTCTCGACTTCAATCTCGACAGGAAGACCGTGAGTATCCCAGCCCGCCTTACGGGGAACATCATAGCCCTTCATAATTCTGTATCTCGGAATGAGGTCCTTTACGGCACGGGTCAAAACGTGGCCGATATGAGGTGTTCCGTTAGCTGTCGGAGGTCCGTCATAGAAAGTATAGGTAGGCTTACCCTTGCAGTCCTCGACTGTCTTTTCGAAAACATGGTTTTCGTTCCAGAACTTTACGGTCTCTCTTTCTCTCTCGACCACATTCTGGGACGCTGAAACATTCTTGTACATAGCGACTTTCCTTTCTTTACTACGTATATGAAAGACTAATAGTTTTACAAAATAAAAAAAGCCGTCCTAACTCAGGACGACTTATAATCGCTTAACCACCCGGTCTTCATCATACTCTTGATATGTGCCTCCTCTAACGGTGAGGTTCCGTCAGCGCTTACGTTCTTTTCTGCGCTGCCGCTCGGATGTGATCTTCGCTGAGCCTTACTCGCACTGCCTTGCACCAAACGGCAGCTCTCTGAAGCCTTCGGACTTAGTTACTCTCATCGTCACAGCGTTTTCTTAATTTTTATTGCACTTGAAAATATAACATTTAAGGCAGTATTTGTCAAGCACATAGAGCGTCAAAGAGAAATATCGTAAACGCAAAGCTCGGGTTTATTAAATATTCTTTGCGGCATAACGCTTCTTCCGAGTCCTCTCGAAACAAACACCCTTGTTTTTCCCGCCGTGTAGCTTCCCTCGGTGTACTTCGGGAAAAGCCCCTGATTCGGAGCCACAAGCGGCATTTTTGAAAACGGCATTCTTATCTGTCCGCCGTGGGCGTGTCCCGTGAGAACCATGTCATAACCGCTCTCCTCATAAAACTCGCAAAAATGCGGAATATGAGCCAAAAGCACGCTGAAATATTCGCTCTCGTCTTTATCGATATTCCCGGCTATAAGGTTTTTCTCGCTCACTCCGCCGATTTTTATTTTTTTGCCGTTTTTCTCGAAGAAAACACTCTCGTTATCGAGTACTTTCACGCCTGAATCAGAGAAAGTCTCAAGAAGTCCGTCAAGCTTGTCTCCCGAGTAGCCCTCCTCGTGATTTCCCGTGACGAAAACGACAGGAGCAATAAAGCCTGCTTTTCTCAAAAACACAGCGGCACTCTCGAAATTCGGTTCATATCCCCAGATTATATCACCTGTCACGGCGATTAAATCGGGAGAAAGCCTTTCGATTTCATCCAAAAGAACTGCGTTATTTTTTCCGAATTCCTTACCGTGAAGATCCGACACCTGAACGATTCTGAATGCCGTTTTGTCGGCACTTTTTTTACCGATGCGGTAAAAGGTTTTCTCTATATTGTTGTTCTCGTTAAAAAGAAACATTGATGCGGCGCCACAGGTAAGTGCGGAAACGGCGGCAATGGTAAGATATGTTTTTGTTGTGGTTTTTCTTTTGTTTTTCATTTTATGCACGTATATTTTCTGCTTTCAGAAGCGGGCCTGCCACATGCTTATTTAATATGGGAATAATCGGGCCGATGCAGAAACACATGATTATCGTGCCGATTCCAACGCTTGCTCCGAAGAAAAATCCTACCGCAACAAACGCCCAGTCCCAAATGACGCGGACTACTCTGAAATTAAAATGTGTTTTCTCTTCTATTATATAAGGAATACAGTCGTACGGTGCCATACCGAGATCGGCTGTGATGTAAAAGGATATACCGAAAAGCTGGATGACAACGCCGATTAACGTTAGAAGAACTCTGAAAGATATGCTCATGTCTGCCGTTGGCGGCAAAAGCTTATCAAGAAAAATATTAAAGAAGTCTGATGTGAAGCCGCAAAGCACCATATTGCCTATCGTTCCCAAGCCGAGCATACTTCTGTCAAATATTACGACAAAAATCAAGAGAACGATATTTGTCGAAACCATAACGGGGCCCAAATTTTTTCCCAAAAACTTGGCTAAGCCGAGATTCATGGTAGAACACGGGTCAGAACCCATTGCGGCATGAGCATAAAAGGATATACCCAGTCCCATGAGCGTACAGGCAAGCACCATGACTATGATTCTCATTGCCATTCTGTCACCCGTGACCCTCTGCTTCAATTCTTCTTTTAAATTCATAAAATACCTCATTACAATTTGATTTTCCGACATAAAAATACCTATCGTGAGAATAATAATATCTAATGAGGCTTTTTTCAAGATAAAAATAGTGCATCCCAAAATTTTTTCGGGATGCACAGAATTTTAGAATTACTTTTCCATAACCTTGGGGATTATCATAACGATAACCGTCCACAAAGCCTCGAAGAGGAACAGCGAAACTGCGGAAATTCCCGCACCCGCAGAACCGAGGCTGACGAATGTTACGATGATGAATCCGAGAACAGCGCCGATAATCTGAGCTGTTGTTATCACCTTTGTGAGCTTCTTCTGCTTCACGCAGGCATTGATAACGCTGAGAAGAGATTCCGGTCTGCCCTTTGTTGCGATGGTCGCATCGGCTCTTGCAACCTCGTTCTTCTCATCCTTAAGGCACTCAGCGGCAAGTTCGCCGTGAACAATATTCACTCTTGACTCGCCCATGTCGAAAAGCTTGGAGACAAAACCGACAGTGATGTTCGGGTCGGTCGAATAAACGATAAGACCGATTTCGTTCTCCTTAAGCTTGCTGAGCTCAACCTTTCTTCTTCTGTCAGCCTTGTAGCCTACAACTATCATCGCCTTAAGCTTGCCGTCAACCGCAATGAACAGCGGTCTCTTGCCGCCCTCGAGGTACTTCATGATGTCCTCTCTTTCAGGCGGTGTGATGTTGTGGGATATGAGTATATCTCTGTTGCCAAGAATTATGTGCTTGCCGTTTACCCTTGCGCTTACGCCGTTGTCTCCCTCGAGTACAAGAGCCTCAACCTTAGGAAGCTCCACACCGCTCTCGGTGATTACCTGTCCGAAAACGTCCGCAAGAGTTCCGCCGACTTCGTTAATCATTGCCGTTGCGGCAGTGACTGCATCCTCAAGACCCTCGTTATCAAAAGCCTTGATTCCGCCGATTGTGACTGTTCCCTTGGGAAAAAGCTCAGTATCGGAAAGCATAACATTGGTGACATCGGAAACACTCTCAAGTGCACGGTATCCCGAAACCATAGCGCCCGCACGCTTTACCTTCTTCGAGAACTTGCTCATTGGGAAATTGAGACCTATCATATTGGTCATAACGCAGAAAGCAAGAGTCGATGCGGCAAATGTCGATATACCGGAGCTTATGCTTGTGTTGAGAAGGATTGCGGCAATTGTGGAAACGAGCGATAAAATAAGTCCGTAAGGAGCAATTGCTCTTCCTGCCTCCTCAGATGGGTCAGGCTCATAGCTGAGCTCCAAGAATCTCTTGAGGAAGCCCGCTTTTCTCTGGTGAACAATCTTCGGAGTGCCCGAAGCACTGTCGCCCGCAAGCTTTAAAGAATTATTGTAATCGTCATAAATTCTGACGGTGTATTTGTCTTCACGTGCGGTAATAAATCTGAAGTTGGAGTAAATTCTTCTGACCATTGAAAGCTTACCGACGGAATTGAGGAAAATCGCACCGACTGCAAGTGCACCGTAAAGGTGAATGTTTCCGTTTGACACGCCGTCGAGCGAGAACAACGCTCCTATATGCTGAATGACAACAGCCAAAACGGCTACCGCCATCGCACTGTCGCTTGTAGGCTCAAAGCGAATGATTCCCTTGAGTCCGTCAAGTATATTCTTGTAGCAAAGTGCAACCGCCACACCTGTCAATATGAGAGAAATAACCACATAGCTTCCCGAAGCTACGGTGTTGTCACGTCCCTCGAGAATAAGTCCGAGGAAGAAGAGAACTATCGTCGCAAGTCCCGTTGCGGCAGCTCTCATGCCAAGCTTAGATATATTGGCTTTGAGATCTGCAAGAACAGACGGTGCATCCTCGGGGGAGGTGTAATCGTCTATTGATTCGCCCGACTCGTCAGCCTGCTCCTCCTTGCCCTCGAAAAGCTTAAAGCGGCTCTTCTTGGTGTTTACCTTTCTTCCGCGATATTCGCCAGTCTCCTCATCGTAGTCATCAGCCTCAGTGAGAATTGCACTTTGAATGACATCGAGGTCAATGTTATGGACGGGAAGAGTCAAATCACGGTATCTTGTGACATCCTCAATAGTCGGGAACTCCTGATAGTAATTCGGAGTATCCTCGTCTGCTTCAATCGGCTGGACATCCTCGGGATTTTCTTCACTCTCGAATGCCTCGTCATTTTCATAGTTATCGTCCGCAGCATTCTCCTCATCATAGGAATCGGAAGACTCGTCCGTGAGTGTCTCGGGGATATCAATCTCGGCAGTATTGTAGATTTTTGCCTGCTGCTCTATCTCGTCAATGCTGTCGGAGTCAACCTTCGGAACATTGACGATTTTCTGAAGCTCTACCGTATCGTTAAGAACGTTGAGCTTGATTTCCATGGTTCTCGACTTTGCCGAATCACGGATTGCCTTGGCAAACTCGTCGTCCCCGTCATTTTCCTTGAGGTCAATCTCGCCCGTGTACGATGTGACAGGCGGAGGCGCAATGACGCCGAACTCATCGGCAACATCGTTCATGTCTACGCCCGCATTCTCAACAGCCTCGGCAACTCTTCTTCTTCTCTCACGCTGAATCTGATTGAAATTATCCTCAATCTCATCGTCGAGAGCGGTCACGCTTGTATCAAAAAGCTTGGCAAAGGTATCCTCCATGGGATTGTGGCTTGACGGATCGTAATCCATTTTGAATTCGTCAAGCGGCTTCACCTGAACGCCGTAGTATGTGTCCTCGGATTCGTCAAAATCGTCATCCTGCTTCTTTTTGCCGAAAAGACCGAAAAGACCTCTTTTCTTTTTCTTCGGCTTCTCATATTCTACAACACCATTATCCTCATCATCGGAATAATAGTCGTCATATTGTGCCGCTGAATCATTTTCGACCGTATCTGAAATGTCCCTTTCCATATCGGCAGGAACATCATATTCCTCTTCGCCGTTTGCGTCGACGCCCTCGTAAACATATTCTTCATTGTTATCTAAAGGAGCGTCCTCGCCGTCAACCTCCGGCAAAGACCAGCCGTAATTCTGATCCGCTACCGCATAATCGAGATCTTCATCTCGATTCTTTTTCTTTTTTCTCATTCTTTGCATCCCTTTCAAGGAATTTTATCTGTATTTACTTTGACTTAAGACCCGAGCGCTGGCGTGAAACCTCATAACAGATTATTCCGCAAGCAACGGAGGCATTAAGTGAATTTATCTTGCCCTTCATCGGCAGAGAAACGGTGAAATCACACTTCTCCTTGACAAGTCTTCCTACACCCTCGCCCTCAGAGCCGACAACAAGCGCAACCGGGCCGGAATAATCCTGCTCGCACCACGGATTTCCGTCCATGTCTGCGGCATATACCCAAAGACCTTTTTCCTTGAGCTCATCTATCGTATTCGGGAGATTTGTCACTCTGACAACAGGCACATACTCAACTGCACCCGCACTCGTCTTTCCGACAGAATAGGTAAGTCCCACATTTCTTCTCTTAGGAATGATAACGCCGTGAGCACCGGCACACTCTGCGGTTCTGATAATCGCACCGAGATTGTGCGGATCGCTCAATTCATCGCAAATAATGATGAACGGGGCTTCGTTTCTCTCCTTTGCAAGCTCGAAAATATCCTCAAGCTCGCTGTACTCGGCAGCTGCCGCCGTGGCGCATATTCCCTGATGATTTGCGCCGCCGCACATTCTGTCAAGCTTTCTTATATCAACCTCTTTGATGTTGATGTCCTTATCTCTCGCCTTTGCAAGAACGGCTGTTATCGAGCCGTGACGGTTTCCCTTCTGCACATAGACAGAATCAATCGCTCTGCCGCTTCTGATAGCCTCGGTTACGGCATTTCTTCCGATTATTATGTTCTCGCCGTATGAGGAATCCTTTTCTTCTCTGTAATTCTTGTTTTCCATTAATAAGTATTATCCTATATTTCTGTTTGTTTTTTACTATTGCATAGATATTAGTTATTGTAACACCAATCGAGAATAACTTCAAATACTTTGTACCGCAAAACGCAGTAATTTACAAAAATTTCGGATTTTTCACAATAAACACACAAACTTCCCTCAAGTTATCTTAGGGCATTTTTGCACAAAAATTGTGTTCGCGAAATCGGCTGTCCATCGCTCCTCACCCACTTCTGATTTCCACTTAGTTTTTATAAGTTTTCAAGAATTTTCGTGGATAACTCGTTGAAAAAGTTGAAAACTTGAGCCAAAAAACCGCATTTTGCCGCCTTTTTGAATTGTTGAAAACAGTTTTCCACAAAAATCTTCAACATTTCAAGATGCCCAAAGAGCTTAAAAAACGATAAAATGTTCGCCCGTTAATTCGTGCCAAACAAATCTCCACGCACAATATATTGATTTTCCTTTTCTGTCAAATTGTACAAACGATTTTGAGAGCGTATTTTTCAACTTCTCCACCGAGTTTTTAACAATTTTGAATTTTTCTCTGTTGAATTCAGTCAATTTTACATTCTTCTCTTTTGACTTTTCCCCTAAATCAAAATTTTCACTTTAAGTTTTTGCAGTCCCGTGCTATACTTTCAGCAAATAACAAGGTGGGTTTATCAACAAATTCACAGAGTTATCCACACGAGGTTAAAACGCGCATACAAAAATATTCATGTGGAAAACTTAGCTTCAGTCAAAAATCACCTCTGTTTTTCGATTCATCAAACCACTTTCAAGGACTAAAATTTTCATGTTGAACAATTACGATAACATCATTATAAACGAAACCGAAACCGCCGTTACAATCAGAAAAATCTTCGATTTGGCTCAGACGCTCGATTGCGGCCAAGCATTCCGCTGGGCTGAAAACAGCGACGGCTCATGGAGCGGCATCGCATTCGGCAAAGCTCTCACTCTCACCGCAGACAGCGACACAATCACATTTCACTGCGATAAAAGTGACTTTGAAAGCATTTGGTACGATTACTTTGACCTTGCGACCGACTATGACGAGATAAGAAGCCGACTCTCAAATATTTCCCCCGTGCTCAAGGAAGCCGCCGACTACGCTCCGGGGATACGCATATTAAAGCAAGATCCGTGGGAGGCGGTCTGCTCGTTCATCATCTCACAGAACAACAATATTCCGAGAATAAAGGGAATTATCTCAAGGCTGTGCGAGAATTTCGGCGACAGAATAGGCGGAACAAATCTCTTCTCGTTTCCGAGTGCCGAGAAAATATCGAGTCTTACTGAAGATGACTTAGCCGTCATCAGAAGCGGTTTCCGTGCAAAATATATTCTTGCGGGAGCGAATGCCGCATTGGAAGACGGATTTTTGGAATCGATGTATTATTTGCCGATAGACGAAGCGAAGAAAAAAATCAAAACGGTCAAGGGAATCGGGCCTAAAGTAGCCGACTGCGCTCTTCTGTACGGATTTCACCGAACGGAGTGCTTTCCCGTTGACGTTTGGATGAAAAAGGCTATGGGTAAGCTTTTGCCCGATGTTGACCCAAGCATTTTCGGAACAGATGCAGGAATTGCCCAGCAATATATTTTTCATTACAGCCGAATGCACCCCGAGCTCTTCTGAGTTTTTACAGCTTAGATTGGACTTTTTACGAATATCGGAGTATACTCTTGTTGAATTTGATGTTCACCTTATTTTCAAATTAGCAAGTTACAATTAGTTTAGAAGAGATTTTCAAAATCTCCCAGAAAGGATTTTTCACTATGCACGAACAAAGCAAAATCAGAAAATACTCACTCAAAGCAGTTGCCCTTTGCCTTATGTTCACGGCACTTTCCCTCACACTTACGGGATGCTCCAAAATGAGCGAGCCGACGGACGGCGACTTCATGCTTGCCTGCGACAGCGTCGACCTCTCGGCAGTCTCCCAATCCACTTCGGGAACAGACCAGGAGCACATGGATAAGCTTTATATCGCTCAAAGCGACAATGAAGTAATCGAATTTATCCAGTATGACAATGAGGACAGCGCAAGCGAGCTTTTCGCAACCATTGAGAACAGCATCTCTAACAGCTCTGCCAATGTCGAAAAGGATATAAGTACATCGTTCTACAGCAAATATTATCTCAGAAACGGCGATAAATATCAGGCTGTTGTCAGAGTAGGCAAGGTTGTCATTTACGGCAAGGAGGATGTTGCCTCGGGCAATGTCGATAAGGTTCTCGAATATCTGGGACTCGACTGATAAAAACTATAATTTAAAACAAAATGGCTCAGGCGTTCTTGTGAATACCTGAGCCATTTTTTATTGATTTATTTTATCTAAGTGCCGCAATAGCCTTTTCGGGGTCTTCTGCGCCGAAAACCGCTGTTCCCGCAACGCTGATGTCAACGCCCGATTCCTTGCAAATATCGATAGTGCTGCCGTTTATTCCGCCGTCGCACTCAACCAAAAGATTGGGATACTTAGCTTTAAGCGTCTTAACCTTCTCCATTTGGTCTGCCATGAACTTCTGTCCGCCGAATCCAGGCTCAACCGTCATGACCAATACCATATACAGCTTGTCGACAAACGGATAAACCACACTTATGTCTGTTCCCGGCTTGACTGCAAGCGCAGGCTTCATTCCAAGCTCGATAATCTTATCGATAACCGCCTCGGTGTCATCACCGCACTCAACGTGGAACGAAACGACATCTGCTCCCGACTGCTTGCAGTTCTCGATATATTTAAGCGGATGACTAATCATGAGATGAACGTCAAACGGCACCTCGGTCGACTTTCTTATTCCCTTTATAACGGGAAAACCGAAGCTGATATTCGGGACAAAATCACCGTCCATAACGTCGAGGTGAACAAAATCCGCCGTAGCTATTCTTTTCATCTCCTCGTCAAGTCTTGAGAAATCCGCCGCTAATACTGATGGTGCAATAAGCATTTTTATTTCCTTTCTTTTACTTAATTCCTTAAGCTTTTACAATCAATCTGTGATTTCATAGATGAGGTTTTCCCATCTCAAATGAGTTCCCTCGTCCATTCCGTCAGGCAAAAGAGCAAGCGCAACCTGAAAAAGCTCGTCGCTCTCAATATCTGTTCTCTTTAAGTAAGCATAATCTCCGTTTATGCTCTCAACAACATAAAAATATGGGCCCATATTTTCTCCTTAGCAAAATGCTGTAATACAAAATTCACTTATCATCGTGAGTATCGGTATGGTTATAAGCGAAATAATCGTGGAAGCCGCAACAAGCTTAGATGCAAGCTTTGCGTCTCTGCCGAACATAACGGCAAAAATAACCGAGTTAGCCGCAACAGGGGCACTTGCCTGAAGCACCGTCGTCAGAAAAACATCGTGAATCGGATGCATGAGGCACAAAAACGGCAAAAGCACAAGCGGAGCTACGATTAGTCTCAAGAAAGACACGGCATAGACCTTTTTGTCGGTGAAAATATCTCTGAACTTAACCTTTGAGATGTTGTTTCCGACAACTATCATCGCAAGCGGAGTATTAAGCGCAGCAAAATAGTCTATCGGCGCCTCAATGACATCGGGCAGTTTGATGTTAAAGATAAACACCAGAAGTCCGATAACGATACCGATTGTTCCGGGGTTTACGATTGCAAGCTTTATGGTCGAGAGCACGGAAAGATTGCCCGTACTCATCATGATGTAGCCGTAAGTCCATGTGAGAATATTGAAAACCGCAAGGAACATAGTGCAGTAAACAATCGCCTGAGCACCTATGATGCTTTGGACAAGCGGCAAGCCCATAAATCCGCAGTTTGAAAATACAATCGCAAACCGTATAACTCTCTTTTCTTCGTCGGGGCTTTTTCCGTAGAAGAAAAAGCTGAGCACTATCGCAAGACCCATTGCGAGAACCGCACCCGCAAATGCGATTATCAAATCCTTCGGCGTGATGCTCGATGTGTCTGCCGTCAAAAATGACGAAACGCTGAGACACGGCGCAACGACATAAACGAGAAGATTCGTTATATCTTTCGAGCCCTTGTCGGTTATCATTCCGACCTTGGAAAGCACCCATCCGACAGAAATGAGTATGAGCATAATTGCCACCTTAAGCAAGGTAGTTAAAAACGCTGTCATTTGTTTCCCTCCTCAGCTTTATCAGAACAAACCTGAGTCGTCCTTGCTCTTCTTCTCGCTTGATGACTGCGTGACGTTGCTGTTCTTCTTGAACGAACCGTTTTTTACATAGAAAACAACGCAGTAAGCAAGAGCAATTCCGCTTAGCACACGGCTAACCCATGTGAGTGCCTCTACCGCCCAGATTGTCTGCACAACACGCAGTGCACCTAAGAGAATGAAATAAATTCCGAGAGGCAAAAAGATTTTGTTTTCACTTTTGAGCTTTATCATCAAAATAAGTCCGCATATGATGAACATTGCTCCGTAAACATAACTCATAGAATTTTCTCCGTAAAAATAATTTTGATGTTTTGGGTATAAAGTAATCTAAGTATAAATCTTAACACCAAATTCGATATTTTACAATTATTTTTGCGATTTTAAGGCACAATACTCTGAAATTTATCAAGCATCAAAAATCCCGACTCGAATTAATCAAGTCGGGATTTCGGTTAACTCAATTTATTTTCCGTCTAGACCCTTATCAGTGTCTGTGCTTTCTCTGGTTGATAACGATGATTGTGATAACCGTTACGATACCGCCTGCGGAAAGAATGATAAGAACGATGCAGATCCAAAGGAAGATATTGCTTCCGCCCTTATCCGTGTTTCTCGAGCTGCTTGGTGATGGGCTCGGTGAGTTCGTCAGGTTGCCGCTTGGGCTTGTGGACGGACTTGTGGACGGAGCGGGCTTAAAGGTAGGCTTAGCCGATGCTGATGCTTTCGGAGAAGCGGAAGCTCTCGGTGTTGGCGTGCTGTTATTGTTATTGTTATTGTTGTTCGGGGTCGGAGTTGCCGTCGGGTTTGGCGTTACAACTGCTGTCGGGCCGGGTGTCGGAGTTGCACTGCTTCCGCTGTAATTCATCGTGATTGTGAATGTGAGCGTTGAGCTGTCGAGTGAGGTCTGCTTGTAGTAGCCGTTCGGTATGTTGTTTACCGAAATGCTCCATGAAGAGCCTCTGTCGAGATCCGACCATGTCTTTGCCCAGCCGTTGCTGTCGGAGAGATTCTCGCTTGCATACTTTGAACCGTTTGCGTTAAGCTGAACCTCAAGTGAGCTTGGTCTTGCGTTTGCCTTATTGTTATCGTCGTTCCATACGACCTTAACATTGATTGTTCTCTTAGGTGCCGGAGTTGCTGTGGGAGCTTCTGTCGGCTTAGGTGTTGCAGTCGGCTTCTCTGTAGGAGCCTTTGTGGGCTTCGGAGTAGCTGTCGGCTTTTCTGTGGGAGCCTTAGTCGGCTTCGGAGTAGCTGTCGGCTTCTCTGTCGGCTTCTCTGTGGGCTTTTCGGTAGGTTTCTCTGTCGGCTCTGCAGTAGGCTTTTCTGTCGGCTTTGTTGTCGGCTCGGTTGTAGGTGCCGTTGTCGGCTCTGCAGTAGGCTCTGCGTCCTTTTCTGCGGTAGCGTTTCCGTTAAATGAATCGCCCTCGCTGTCAACCTTGATTCCGCCGATATCGCCGCCGCTGTATGTGTAGCCTGTCGGAACAGTGATGGAAGCGGAGTAGGTTACTCCAACCTCTATCTGGAATTCTGCCGTACCGTCAGCACCCGTTGTAGCTGACTGACCGTCGTCGAGTGTGACGGTAGCTCCGCTAATCGGGCTTCCGTCTGTATCTGTAACTGTGATAACTGCTGTTCCGTAAACTGGATCAGGCTCGTTTTCCGTGAGTGTAAATTCTACTGTTGATGTATTGTTCTTTGTGACTGAAACAGATACTGAGCTGCTGTCGACTGTGTATTTATCTTCGTCAAAAGTAATTGTAGCTGTGTATTCGCCTACGGGAAGCTCCTCTGTGTCGCCGTTTGAAAGAACTGCGCTGTCGCCGTCTGCATTAGCTACTGTAACGGTTTCGTCACCGTCACCACCGTTTATAGCAACTGTAACGCTACCCTTGTCCTCTTCTATCGGTGTTCCTGTGAAGGTATAGGTCTGATAGTCACCTGTTGCTATTCTGTCTGCACTGCCCGCAGAAGACATATCGGATGCGCCGATGTAGAATGAATAGGACTGGTCACTGAAGTCATAGCCGTCTGCCGAGCATGTAGCTGTGTAAACTGTGTATGTATCAAGACCGGTAGCATAAGCTGTTCCGTCTGAGTCCGCTGTGTATTCTGCTCCGCCTACAGTGACAACTGCGCCTGCTACGCCTGTTTCAAACGCAACCGTGGTTGAAACTCCGGGATAGGAGCCGTCCGGCAATGTACCTGAAGCGTAGACCTCGGTGCTTGCACTGCCGCATGTAATTGAAATTCTGCCTGTGGTTGAGCCGTCAAGGTCATGGTTAGACATTCTTGCGAGCGTGGTAACGGTGAAGTCACCGCTCTTGTTGATTGTGATTTCAAGGCCTGAGCCGCTGTTTGAAACAGTAAACTCATCACCGTAGGTGAGCCCGTCGACAGAGGTGCAGTCTGCCACAAAGCAGATATCCTCTTGGCTTGCACCGATTTCAACGGTTTCGCCAGCTGTGACATCGTTCACGTCGAAGCTGAAGCTTTCGGTCCAGCCGTCAAATTCGAATCCGTCTGCGTCAATCGAGGAAGCCGCAAAGGCATTCTGTGCAAAGCACGACACTACGAGTGCCAGAGCCATTACAATTGAAACAATTTTAGATGTTCTCTTTTTCATAAATATTTCCTTTCATTTTGATTAGGTGATATTAAGACGATTTCTCCCCGTCTATTGTCATAAATATAGCACTTTTTAACTAAAAAGAAAAGACTTTAGTTATCTTTTTCAAGAATTTTGCTTGTTTGCCTTTATCTTTTGTTTTATCCGAGTCTATAGCAAGAGTCCGCCGCTTTGGGCGACGGTCTTATCTGTTCATCAGTTACTTACTTTTGCCGCACATTTTTCTTCATGCTCATAATAAAGTCTGTCAACCAATCGCATAATTGCGAAAGCTCCGTATCCGATAGCTGCGGTAACGATTGATATTCCGATGAACGTTGCTGTTACTGTGTTGATTGTCATTTTATATTTTCCTTTCTTTCTTTGGACTGTTTGTTTTGTTTGGTGTTTGTTTTGTGTTTGTTTTTATGTCTAAATTATAATCGGTTAAGAGGGACAAACCACGGACAGATATTTTGTCCTTTTTTAATTCAAATATTCAAATTGACTTTTGTTCTTCGTTATTATATAATTTCACTTGTAGATATGGCAACGATACCATACGCATGAAAGGCGGATTTCACAATGAAAAATGACATTAAATACGGTCTTCAAATGTTCGGCTGCTCGGCTGATTTCAAAAAGGATCCCGATTATTTCTTTAAAACCATGAGCGAATACGGCTACTCAATTATCGAGCCGTGCATTATTTTTGATGACGCAGAGGAATTTAAAAGAAAAGCACTCGAAAGCGGAAACCAAGCCGCCGCTGCTCTTCCCGATTTACTCTGGACTTACGAAACAGCTCCCCACTATGTCGAAATGATGAAAAAATACGGACTTGAGATTCTCTCCGCTCACATTTTCGGCTCAGACTATCAGAAAATCATGCCGAGACTAAAAGCTCTTGCCGAGAAAGTCGGAATTAAAGCATATGTTATCAACACACCGCAAGAGGCGATTGACAATCCCGTTTCCTTTGCAGAAACTCTGAGTGAAGTGGCAAAAGAGCTGAAAAGCGTCGGCGTGGAGCTTTGGCTTCACAACAGCGGAGGCGATTTCCGCAAAAAAATCGAGCTTGACAGCGAAGATGTTTTCGTCTACGAATATCTTCTCAAAAAGAGCGAGGGCGTTTTCGCTCAGGTTGATACAGGTTGGGTTATGCCGGGCGGTATCGAGCCCGAGGATTTCATGAGAAAATATCTCCCCGTTCTCAGATGCATTCACTTCAAGGATCTTCACGAGAATTTTGACGAACTCGGTATACCGAAAATGTTTGCCGTTTTGGGTGAGGGCAGAACAAATGTGAAAGCTTGCCTCTCTGTTAACGAAGACGGAAAGTTCCCCGTTATCATCGATCAGGATATGCCGATAAGCGGTGATATTTTTGATGATATGAAAAAATCAATAGATTTACTTAAGTCACTTGAATAATAAAGAGAAAAGCAGTCAACCGCCTATTGACTGCTTTTCTCTTGCCTTTCCCGATTGAAAAAGAATATATCATATGATAGAATTAATTTCGCAACGCTGATTTCAGGGGGTATATGAAATGGAAAAATCTATTGATGTAAATAATATTGATCTTTTTATATTTGATTGTGACGGAACCTTGGTGGATTCCATGCCGATGTGGGGAAATCTCACCTATGATTTTGCCCGTTATAAAGGAATAGACGCACCCGAGGGACTTGCTCAAATCATGAATAATCTGAGTCTTCTTCAGTGTGCCGATTACTACGTGAACCGTTTGGGAGCATCGGGCACGCCCGAATCGGTCGCACAGGAAATTACAGATTTTGCAGCTGAGGGTTATGTTACAAGAGTACCGGAAAAGAAGAGTGCACGGGCCTTTCTTAAATACCTTCGTGATAACGGCAAGCACATTGCCCTTGCCACGGCATCCGACATCAGTGCTCTTGAGCCTTGTCTTGAAAAACTGGGACTTCTCGAATTTATCGAGTACTCAGCCTCTTGCGCAACGGTCGGAAAAAGCAAGGAGCACCCCGATGTTTATCTCGACTGCCTTGAGCATTTCGGAATTTCCATAGACAAAGCCGTAGTTGTTGAGGATGCTTACTACGCCGCATCGACTGCGAAGAAAGCGGGATTCAAGCTCATCATTATGAAAGACGACTGCCACGATAAGGATGAACAGGAAAAGCTTAAGGAAATCAGCGACACTTTCATCGAAGATTTCAAGGAGCTTATGTAATAAATATTTAAATATATTAAATGTATTTTAGTTGTGCAAAATCAGGATAAGGAGGAAAAGAATTATAATGAACAGCTTCAAGAAAAAATTCATAGGCGACAAGCAGTTTTACAAGGTGCTTATCACACTTGTTTTGCCGTTAATCGTTCAGCAAGGCATAACAAGCTCTGTCAGCCTTCTTGATAACGTAATGGTCGGAAGACTCGGCACGGAAGCGATAAGTTCGGTTGCCATAATAAACCAGATAATCACGGTTTTTAACCTTGCGATTTTCGGCGGACTATCGGGCGTTTCCATTTTCGGCGCCCAGTACTGCGGAAAGCGCGACTATGACGGTATGCGCCATACATTCAGATTTAAATTTATGTTTGCCATAATCATTTCCGTCATAAGCATAGCGATTTTCTCGATTTTCGGAGAAAACTTCATCAAGATGTTCTTAACGGGCAGCTCGGACGGCGGCGACATGGAGCTTGCGCTCACATACGCAAAGCAGTACCTCAAAGTAATCATTATCGGCCTTTTGCCGTTCGCACTTGTCCAGACCTACACCAGTACTCTTCGTGAATACGGCGAGACGCTCATCCCCATGATAGGCTCAAGCGGAGCAATCGTCATTAACCTTTGCCTCAACTATATTCTCATTTTCGGCAAGTTCGGATTTCCGAGACTCGGAGTTGAGGGTGCGGCGATCGCAACGGTAATAGCACGCTTTTTTGAAATTTTCTTCATTGCTATTTATGCTCATTCTCACACGAAAAAGTATCCTTTCATGAAGGGCGCTTTCAAGAGCTTGTATGTTCCGTCTTCGCTCATTAAGAAAATCGCAAAAACAGGCTCGCCGCTTCTCATCAACGAGATTATCTGGAGCTTCGGCATAACGGTCATCTCTCAGTGCTATTCCACAAGAGGACTTTCAGCCGTTGCCGCAGTAAACATAACCAACACCATTTGGAATATGTTCTCCATCTGCATGATTGCAACGGGTAACGGAGTTTCGATTCTCGTCGGTCAAAAGCTCGGTGCGGGCGACAAAAAGGGCGCACGAGACACAGACAACAAAATGCTTTTTGTTGCGCTTGTCTCTCACATAGTCATGGGCTTGATTTTGGTTGCATGCTCGGGAGCTATTCCGATGATTTTCAACGTCGAACCGGAGGTTCGTGCCCTCTCGTCCAAGCTTCTCGTAGCGGCAGGCTTTGCGCTTCCGATTCACGCCATTATCAACTGCGTCTACTTCACAATCAGAACCGGCGGAAAAACCGTCATCACCTTTATGTTTGACGGCGGTTACACCTGGGTAATAAGCGTTCCGCTTGCTTTTTGCCTTGCCCACTTCACCGATTTACCCGTACTTTGGATGTACACCGCAGTTCAGTATATCGATATTATCAAACTCACAGTCGGCTTAATCCTTCTTAAAAACGATTTCTGGCTGACCAACATAGTTAACGAAAAGGAGACATGACATAATATGACAGACGAAAAAATTAAGAAACTTAACGAGCTTGCAAGAAAAGAAAAATCCGAGGGTTTGACCGCCGAGGAGAAAAAAGAGCAGATTCGTCTTCGCTCCGAATATATCGAGGCGTACCGTGCCTCTCTTCGCTCTCAGCTTGACAACATGTACATTGTCGACAAGGACGGCAACAAGCGCAAGCTTCAGAAGAAAAAGAAATAAATATGTAACAAAAGCAAAACGGCAACCGTGATCTCTCGCGGCTGCCGTTTTGCTATATCTTTTCACCTAATCAAAAAAGTGTCATAAGTAAATCGATTTTTGTTTGCTACGCTGTCATCAATGGAAGATTCCCGACCCAATAAGGAAGTCTTGGAACTTCTGCCATGCTGTCTTGGATGTCATAGTTTTATTCCTTTCATTAATTATTGAGTTGTCATTAATGGATAATTCCCGATCCGATAAGAAAATCATGGACCTTTTGCAATGGTGTCTTGGATGTCATAGCTTTTTCTCCTTTATTTAATATATTGTCAAATTTTAACCATCAAAAATAATTGGGAATTGCAAACTTTTTATTTATATAAAATATAGTTATTTTCTGATTTAATGTAATTTTGCTTTTGTTTTTTCGTCTCTGTTTTAATTTTCTTTTGTCTCGGCGACTTGCGCCTTTTAATTTTCAGCCTGTTTGACAATCAAACCGCTGCGATTTTTCTCCTTTCAATTTCCTAAAAATACTTTCCTTTTCAATATTAATTATTATCTTCTTTTTGTTTTATGTTCCTTTCTTCTGTTTATTTTATCAAATTGCTTTGTTTTCTACATTTTTCCACGCCTTTCTTTTTGTTTTTTATTCCGTCTACAGCTAAGCTGTTTCGCAGTCCATCGGACTCACCTCTTTCACTTTATTTTTAATTTTATATTTCTTTTTTATCTGATGCAAAGATACGGCTCAGGGATTTCCGCAAGCATTGTTGTTCCGAAAATAATTGCTAAAATATTTGGCATCGGCTTTCTCCTTTCTTTTGGTTTTCTTTGTTTCTGTGATTATATTGTATCAGGCTGTTCGGGACATTTTACGGACACGCCTGTTTTCATTTATCTTAATTCGCTAAAGCATTCTCTTCTCCTTTACTTTGATTAGGTATTTTTTCTTTTTGCTTCGGCTTGCTAAAGTGTCATTTTATTTTCCTTTCGTTTTAATTTAATTGTTTATCGCTTTATATCATCTGATACAAAGATACGGCTCTGGGATTTCCGCAAGCATCGGTGCTCCGAAAATAATTGCTAAAATATTTGGCATCGGCTTTCTCCTTTCTTTTGGTTTTCTTTGTTTCTGTGATTATATTGTATCAGGCTGTTCGGGACATTTTACGGACACGCCTGTTTTCATTTATCTTAATTCGCTAAAGCATTCTCTTCTCCTTTACTTTGATTAGGTATTTTTTCTTTTTGCTTCGGCTTGCTAAAGTGTCATTTTATTTTCCTTTCGTTTTAATTTAATTGTTTATCGCTTTATATCATCTGATACAAAGATACGGCTCCGGAATCTCGGCGAGCATGCGAATTCTGAGTATCTCCTGTAAAGTCATAAACATTGGCTTTTCTCCTTTCATTTACTTACTGTCTTTTTTAATGTTTCAGATAAGATTTTGATTTTGCTTAAATATATCCGTGAAATCAAACGGAAGTCCTGTTGAAGGTGCTGTCGGTGTAATTACCAAAGCCGCCATTTTCTTTCTCTCTCCTTTCTTTTTTCATTTCTTAATTATCTTAATTCGCTAAAGCATTCTCTTCTCCTTTTCTCTTTTATCATTCTTTATTTATCGTTGTCTCATTGGGCAATTTCTTTCGTTTTAATTACTTTACCGCTAGATTGGAAGTGAATCTTTGTAGAAATCATCGCAACACTTAGCCGCTCTCTTAACTGATGTCATTATTTTTCTTCCGAAGTTATCTCTCATAATTTTTCTCCTTTGTTATAAGTGGTTTAATTGTTATTAATTGTTATTTGTTGTTTGTTTTTGTGATTTTATTATATCGTGTCCGACAGGACAATTAAGGGACAGCCTTTTTTACTAGATTGGAAGCGAATCCTTGTAGAAATCGTCGCAACACTTAGCCGCTCTCTTAACTGATGTCATTATTTTTCTTCCGAAGTTATCTCTCATAGTTTTTCTCCTTTCTTAGTTTTTATTTAGTGATACATTGCCATGCTCATAAACGGATCCTGTGCTCTTGCGTATCCGTCTGCCATTGCATCGACAAATCTCATTGCGTTCTTCTTAAATCTTTCAAATTTGCTCATTTTTAAATCTCCTCTTTTATCTTCTAATCTTTATTTAACTTAGTTACTACATATATCTTCCCGTTCTTGCCAGAAGCGTCGGGTCTGTCTGATAAATTCTTTCGTATCCCTCTGCGAGGTAATCAATTGCTTTGTTTGCCATTCTGTATGTTTTCTTAAAGATGTTCATATTGTTCTCCTTTTATTTATTTGCGTACATTTTTACGTAATAGTCTGCTTTTCTTTTCATATCCTGTTTAATTGAATTTGCCGCTTTTCTTAAAATACTCATTGTTTAATCCCCTTTTTATTTTAGATTTTCTTTAGTTGTAAGCGTACATTTCGATGTAACCGTCGGATGCGTTTCTTAAATCTCTCTTTATTGCTTCGACTGCTCTTTTCAAGATGTTCATTTTTAATCTCCTGTTTTTCTTTGTTGTTTTTGTTGTTTTGTTTTTGTGATTTTATTATATCGTGTCCTATAGGACAATTTAGGGACAAGCTTTTTTCTTTAAATCATCTCTTGGTAGGAATACATTTCATCGTAATATTCCATTGCTCTTTTAAGCTTACCCTTTAGTCTTTTGCAGAAGTCTTTCATATTTTATCCTCTCTGTGCTGTGAAATCGTGAATTTCAAGTGCCACTCCGATTATTGAAAGTAATGCGAGTATTGTTGCAAGTGTTGTCATTTTTGTTTCTCCTTAGATTTGTTTTTGTGTTTTCCTTTGTTGTGATTACATTATATGAAAGCGTGCGGGACAAATAACGGACAGAGTTTTTTCTTTGTTTTTGTGATTTTCGGCAAAACAAAAAGAACCGTTCCCATAAAGGAAAACGGTTCTTTCAAAACAAATATTTTTCAAATTTATCAATTCGAAACAAGCGGAGACTTCTTGCTCTTTTCGTTTTTCTCGATAATGACAAAATAGACAAGGCAAAGAATAATTCCGAATATTGTAGCGGAAGGAGCAGCCATACCGATATAGGTGAGGCTTGCGTCAGGTCTTCTGCTCATGAAGTACGACATCGGAAGTCTGACGATAAAGCTCTGTGCAAGGCCCTGCAGCATAACGAAAACGCTCTTTCCTCTGCCGTTGAAGTAGCCCATAAAGCTGAAAAGAAAGCTTGTGACAACAGCCTCCGGAGCAAAGCCTCTCAAGAATTCAAAGCTTCTTGCGATAACGGCGGGGTCTGTCGAGAATACGCCCGAAACCAAATCACCAAACACAAAAACTCCTGTTCCGACAAACACACCTATGCATCCGCCAAATAACATACCGAAACGCATGGCGTTCTTTGCTCTTTTCTTCTCGCCCGCACCGATATTCTGAGAAACAAAGCTGGACATGGACTGCATGATAGACGACGGAATGAGCATAACAAAGGTCTGGATTCTCTGTGCTACGCCGTAGCCTGCGCTTGCATCCAAGCCGAGGTTATTGATGAAGGCATTGAGTGCGAGGAAAGTGAACTGTGTGAGAAGCTCCTGGAAAGCAAGCGGTGCGCCGAGCTTGATGAACTTTCCTATCTCGGGGTTCGGGCGAATATTCTTAGCCGTCATCTTAAAAGGAAGCGGATACTTCTTAATGATTACGAGTGAGAGAACCACGCTTACAGCCTGAGCCGTAACGGTAGCGATAGCCGCACCGGCAACATTCATATGAAAAACGGCAACAAGGAGAAGGTCTCCGAAAATATTGACAACACATGCGATTGCAACAAAGACAAGCGGCAGAGTTGAATTTCCCATTCCGCGGAAAATCGAGCTGATAAGGTTATAGGCAACAACGAAGATGAATCCGCCGCCGCATATTCTTATGTATGTAACCGTGAGGTCAAGTGCTTCCTCGGGTGCCTGCATAAGTCTCGCAAAGGGTCTTGCGAAGATTAAAAGCATAGCCGAGAGAACAATAGTCAAAATCGTGAAGAAGAACACGGCTCCGCCGATAACATCGCCGAGACGGTCGTTTCTCTTCTCTCCGATATATCTTCCCATGAGTATCGTGACGCCCATGGCAAGACCCGTGATTACAAAGGTTGTCATGTTGATGATACTGCAGCCCGTCGAAACACCGCTGATGCCTGCGGTCGTTCCGAATCTTCCGACTATCAAAAGGTCGGCACAGCTGTACATAGCCTGAAGAACCAATGCACCGAGAATCGGCAACATAAACCCAATCATTTTCTTGGGAATCGAGCCAGTTGTGAAATCTTGCTTGTCATTCATATATCTTTCCTCCTGTTAAAAAGTCTGACTTAAGTCAAACTGAACGCCAAGAATCGTTATCGCCACACATCATCTACACATTCATCATCACTTTGTTAAATTAAACACAAAACAATTAAGCGCATAACAATACTGAAATTTGCGCTTATATTATATGAAAAAAAACACTCAAAATCAACGATTTATTAAGGAATATTTTACAATTATTGATTTGACAATACTATCCATTCAAAGTACAATATATTTTGTATAAGATTGTCAAAAAGAGAGCATAAGCAACCGCCAAAGGGGGTAAAAGCTTGAGTGATAACAACAGAAATCCTCTTGACGAGGAGTTCAGAAATTCATACACATATAAGGTCGCAAAGGAACTCGAAAAGAGCGTCGAGGTAATCGGCAGAGAAGTTGGCAGAGGCGTCGGAAATGTAATCAACGAGGTGCAAAAAACCGTAGAAACAAACGGTAACGGTTACCGCAAGGAGACCACCACCGCACGCCGCACAACCTACAACGGAAGCGGATACAATCCGAACCAAAATCAAAAACAATACGGCTATAACTTCGACCCGAATACGGGTGAACCGATAAATAAAAATCAGACAGTGAACAGAAACACACCGCCCAGAAAGAAAAAGAACAAGTCGGAATCTGTTCCGAAATGGGCGTTTGTCGTGGGTGCTCTTGTTATTCTACCGATGTTCTCGAATATTTTCTGGTTCTCGGATATTCTTCCCGCCGTGGCAGCAACAGCTGTCGGCGTAGGCGCATATCACGGTGCGAAAGCCATCAAAAAATGGTGGGTAAAGCGCAAGGAGAAGAAGGCGCACGAGGAGTAC